>CALEOJ010000389.1 GCA_937910425.1 uncultured candidate division WPS-2 bacterium | reverse complement strand
TCTCCGAATCCATCACTTCACAATTACCCGCGGCTTAGTGTTGGGGGCTTGATCACCTCGTCGTAACGCTCGATATCCTCGGCCGTTCTTTTACCGATCTCGCCACCGTGCCGTTCCGCAATCTCGGCGTGGATTTGATCGTTCAGCGGAGCCCGACAACGGCGGCCGTTCCCAAGGACATGGGCATCATGCTGCCCTACTCGGCGGAGCCGATCACCAACGATGAGTTCCGGCGGCTTGCCGCAGAACCCGGAGTGACTCAAGCCGCCGGCTACGTTCTCTTGTGGAACCTCGGCAAGGGCCGTTTCATCTCCATCAGCGGCATTCCATTGACCCACGATGCTCCCGCGCTCGGGCCGGGCCAGGTGCGGAACTGGCTCATCAAGGGCCGGCTCCCGACTCCAGGCTCACGCGAGGTGCTTGTCGAGCGTCACTATGGCGCGTTCTATCGGCTCGCTCCTGGTGCCAAGGTCGATATCGGCAGCGAAACATTCACGGTGTCCGGCGTCGTCGATATCCGGGAAGGCAGCCAGATCGTCGCCAGCAATTTCTACATGGATATCGATGAGGCGCGGAGACTTGCCGGTCTGCCGCCGGGTCTGGTCAACCAGGTGTTTCTTAAACTGGCGGATATGGCCCAGACCGAGACGGTCAAAAACCGTATCGCCGCATGGCTCCCGCGCGCCTCGGTGACATCACCGGGCACGATGTTGCAGCTCTTCGGGGGCGTCTCGCAGACGATCAGCCGCTTTCGCGCGGTCGCCGTGGCTGCCGGGACACTTGCCGCGTTTGCGCTGAGTGCCGCGCTCGTTTTTGGAAATCTGGTCGAGCGCCGCCGAGAGGTTGCCATTTTGCGTATTATCGGATGGGAACAGCAACAAGTGCAGCGCGAGATTGCGGTAGAAATGGCGCTCCAAGGTTTCTTCGGTGGCATTCTGGCGCTTGGCCTTGTCGTTATCGGCAGCGATCTTCTTGCCCATATCAACATCGTGTTACCGGCTAACCTGCCTGGACAGAATCCGGCAACCTTTGCCGCCGGCGGGTTTCAGGTCGCCACCAGCACCATCGCACTTCCCGTTTCCTTGACGATCTGGGATTGGTTGCCCGGTCCACTCATCGCCACTCTTGCCCTCGGCATCTGCGGCTGGTGGATGTCGGCGGACCTCAAGGCACAATCCTTGTGGTCGGTGATCAAAGCGGTTTGATCCTTTTGCTGGTGTGAGCCGGGTTGTTTGCGCAGCTCGTCAATCAGTGCCGGATCGCCGAAGTCTGGAACTCGGCTGGTGAAGGTCGTCTGATCTTGCGCTTGCGTGGGAAGAGAGGCGCGTTCCACAGGATGCTTGAGTCGTCCGTTGATTTGCGTCCCTTCAACCGTCACGCTTGCGACGTTGCCTGCCTCGAGTTGATCGAGAAAGGCCCCGTAGCGCATCGCAGGTGATTGGTCCCGTTTCATCATGACGAAGCCGATCAGTAGAATAATGATCGCCGCGATGATGGCGGACCACACCGTTATCGGTCTGCGCCACCACGCCGCGCGGCGGCCTTCCGCTCCGTTGCCTTGTGCCATGTCACGCTCTCCTATTCGATCTTGAATGCAGCTCGAACCGGCAGTTTGATCTGATCGAGAACCAGCGCGAACCCTATTGCCGCCGCAAATATCAGCGCGATGATATGCCACGGAAGCGCACTCGCTAGGATACCGAAGGACGCCAACGTCACGACGATCGCGATGTCAACCGCAGAGGATGCGAGAACCCAGACACTGGGCCTGGAGTGCCACAGGCGGTGCCGCTCCCGCAACACGTACAGCAGCGCCTGGTTTCCAAACACGAGTGTCACGAGCGCCAGCGCCTGCAACTCCCCGGGTCCGAGCCCAAGCTTGAATTTCCCGATTGCGAGAATCGTCGTCGAGAACGCGAGCTTGCAGGCTCCGAGCACGATCGCGGCGCCCGTGACGCTGCGCATGTGCCAGACGCTGGGCGCGGGAGACGGACTCGCGCGGTCGGTGGTGAGCGACATGCTCAGAAAGTCGTTCGTCATGAACATCACGACCATGAGCGCGGGCGTCATGATGGCATGCCCCGTCATCGCGAGTCCGATCGCCAGGAAAAGGACGATCTCAAACTTCTTAACCAGCATGTTGAACGTGTACGTGAGCAGCCGCTGAAAAGCGATCCGGCCTTCGCGCACGGCGTGGACGATCCCGACGAGCCCGGGCTCCGTCAGAACCATCCCGGCAGCGGCCTTCGCGACGTCGGCTGCCGAAGAGACCGCGATGCCGATCTGCGCCTGTCGCAACGCGGGTGCATCGTTGATGCCGTCGCCGCACATGCCGACCACGTGCCCGTGTTTTTGCAATACCTGAACGAGCCGGTACTTATCCTCCGGCACGATGCGCGCGAACACCCCGTAGTCGCCCGCGAGATCGTCGAAGAAGGCTTGCGGACAAACGTCGCCGACGATTCCGACTTCGCGGGCAATTGCCGCCGCAGTCACGGGCGAGTCTCCAGTGACCATGATGGTGCGGACGCCCATGTCGCGCAAGGCCGTGATGAGAGGGGCCGAATCCTCACGCGGCGGATCACTGAGAGCTACGAGGCCGGCAAGCCGCAGCGCGTTCGGCGCACCTGTAGCTACTGCGATAACCCGGTTTCCCTGCGCGGCCAGGTCGTCTGTCATGCGCCGGGCATCCGCCGGCGTTTCAGCAAGCTCGGCAATTACCTCGAATGCGCCCTTGATGATGCGCAGTTCGTTTCCGCCGCTATCGAGAGCGAAGGCCTCCGATGTCTTGGTCGACGGATCGAAGGGAACGAACCGCACGAGCCGTTCGGCCATGTGGTGGCTTGCGCCGACCGCAGCGGTTCGAATTGCATCGTCGATGGGATCCTGATCCGTCTCGGAGCTCGCAAGCACCGCGAGTCCCAGCACCCGTCCGCGATCGAAGCCCGGCATCGCTTGGACATCGACGACTCCGAGCGTGTTCCGCGTCAACGTACCCGTTTTATCAGTACACAGGATATCCATGGCGGCGGCTTCGTGCGTGGCTGAGAGGCGGGTCAAGAGCACGCCGTACCGGGCCAGCGTCTGGGCGCCGAACGCCGCCGAGAGCGTGAACGTCGCCGGCAACGCCACCGGGATCGTGCCGAGCAGCGCCGTGAGACCGAGGCCGATCACGTCGGCGGGCGGGAGCGCGAGGAGATAGGCGTACGCGATGATGAGGACGGCGATCAGGCCATTCACGATCGCTAGATTGCGCGTCGCGGCGAAGATCGCGGCCTGCTCGGTGCTGGCAGCATGGGCCACGCGGACCAGCTCGGCCGTCCGCCCGAAGTAGGTGTTGGGTCCGGTCGCCGTCACCTCGGCGATCGCCTCGCCACGGCGCACCAGCGCACCCGCATACACCGGACTCCCGGGATCGGCATCGACCGGGACGGACTCGCCGGTGAGCATCGACTGATCGATCATCACCGATCCCGATGCGATCGTGGCATCGGCAGGCACCAGCGCGCCTAAGGAAAGTTTAACTGCGTCGCCCGGTACGAGCTCCGATGCCGCTAGCCTGATCCACTCGCCGTCGCGACGCACCAACGCGGTCGGCGCGAGTCGCTTTTTGAGCGCAGCAAGCGCCGCGCCCGCTCTGCCCTCCTGGATGAAGCCCAGGGTTGCGTTGAAGAGCAGCAACGCGCCGACCATTGGGGCTTCGACATATTGTCGCAGTCCCAGTTGGAGAACGAGCGCGGCCTCGAGCATCCACGGGATCGGCCCCCAGAACTTCGCGAAGAACCGGTGCCAGGCCGACGGGACTGCTTCAAGGACGGTGTTTGTGCCGAACGTGCCGCGGCGGCGGAGCGCTTCAGCGCTGGTTAGCCCCGTACCTGAAATGCCGCCAGCTAAACCGGCCATCACCCTGACATCGGAAGGTGCGATGCAGCTTTTGGCGTGCTACCCTCACGCGCTCGCACGTTGTTGACCGCATTGTAGATCCACGTGAAGATCGCGCCGGCGAGCGCCGCCAAGAGCGCGCCGAAAATCCACAGGAGGCCTAACCCCAAAAAACCCGTTCCGTAACCCAACGGAGGGCCATAGACTCCCGGTGAGGAGCCGTACCCGCCCATCATGCGGCCCATGCTCATCACGGGAAAGCCAATCAGCAAGGGCGCGATGAGCGCCATGCAAGCCGATGCAAGAGCGAAGGCCAGCGGGTTCAGTCGTTGATAGTTGTTCCACCATCGGATAACCTCCAGCTTCTCTCGATTGAGAATCTAATGGAAGCATATGGCCGTCGCATGACGTCGCTCTGCTGAACGCATTCACCAGAACTTCGCCGCGAAGTCCAATGTGAACCGTAGATATGTTGCCGGGTGTATCCAGGCGCAAAACGGTGGAACCGTGGGCGGCCACGCTTGCGCGGAGAGGTGCCTGCGCTTTCGCTCGCCCTGGCGTTCGTTAGCGAGCGCTCGCATTCTCTTTGTTCTTGCGCTGCACAATTCGTGTTATCGTCAGTCTAGGCTATACCCTAATCGGACGTCAGGTTTGTTCACAGCATGGACCGGCTTGCGCGAAATCTCGATGATCTTCGCCGCATCGTGCAGGCGCTGACCGGCCGCGGCATCCGCATCGAGTTCGTGAAAGAACATCTGCTATTTACTGGCGAGGACTCGCCGATGGCGAATCTCATGCTGTCAGTGATGGGGGCATTCGCAGAATTCGAGCGAGCCTTGATCCGGGAGCGTCAGCGTGAGGGAATCGTCCTCGCCAAGCAGCGTGGCGTCTATCGCGGCCGCAAACGAGTCCTTTCGCCCGACGGCTTGGCCGACGCCCGACGTCGCGTCGACGCCGGCGACAAGAAGGCGCAGATCGCCCGAGAGCTCGGGATTAGCAGAGAGACCCTCTACCAATACCTTCGCACGGCGCCGTGAAGCTGCCCGAATCGAAGTGGCCCCTCATGTCACGATTGTGCGTATAACCCCCAGTAGTGTAGTCGGACGGTAGAGCAGGGGAAGCGTGTAGCATGGGTTTACCGGTAATACGGCATTGCAGTAAAACAGCGTTTCTGCTATGCTCGGCCCGTGGCACGTACGGCAAAGACTCTGGTCGAGGTCTCCGACCGCGGGACGATCACGCTCCCGAAGGCATTTCGAGGCGCACGGCTTTACGAGATTCGCTCCCGCGAAGGCGGCGGCTTTGAGCTCATTCCGCAGCACACGGTCGACGCGTCTCAGGCGTGGTTCTGGTCGGAGCGTTGGCAGGCGATAGAGCGGGAAGCCGATGCCGCCATCGCCGCCGGGCGCGTGCGGCAATTCGATTCCGCAGACGACCTCCTGACAGAGCTCGGTAAACTCTGAAGTTTCAAACAACGGACCCGTTTCTCGCCGACTTTCGCTCGCTGAAACCACACGAGAAAGTCTTGGCAATGGAAGCCGTGCGAAAGATCAATGTGGCGTACGAGCAGCACGTCGCGTCGGGCAGCGCCGACCATCCAAAGTGGCCGGCCAACCTTCGCATCAAGGGATTGCAAGCAGCTCCGGGCGTGTGGGAAATGACGTGGTCGTTAGCGGGCCCAGACGGTCGCGCGACGTTTGAGTTCATCGACATCGACGGCGAACTCGCGATCCGTTGGCGGCGCATCGGCGGACACGAGATCTTCAAGTCGCCGTAACAGTGATACACGACTACTGCGGTGGGAAGGGGCCTCCTATAAGGAATCCGTTCGCCATGGTCACCCCATAGGTCGTCGTGTGCGTGTGCTCAGCGTTTCGCGGTGCCACATGGAATTCCCGACCAGGGCGCGGAGCAATGAGCCGACGAAGAGACGACGGTGTCGATGACGACGCCTGGTGGTTCGAGTTCGTCGAATAGCGAAGCCCTTCCGTCACGCTTGCGGTTGCCGTTCGCGTTCGATGCGGGCGCGCTTGCGGTGGAAGCGCTCGCGTTCGACGAGAGCGAATGGCGCAAGCATTTCAACAGGGCGTACTACGAGGGCGACTGGAGCTACGTCTCGCTGAGGACTCCGTACGGCCGGCTGCCGGCGGCACCGGATCCGACCGGTACCGCGCCGTGGGCCGATACGTCGTACCTCGAGCGCTGTCCGGCGGTACGCGGCGTGCTCGCGGAGATCGGCTGCGAAACGAAGTCCGTCCGCCTGCTGAGGCTAGGCCCGGGTGCGCGCATCCTCGAGCATGAGGACCACAACATCGGCGTCGACTACGGCTTCGTGCGGCTCCACATCCCGGTCATGACCGGGCCGGGCGTCGAGTTCGTGCTGGCCGAAGAGCCGCTGCACATGGCTCCCGGTGAATGCTGGTACCTCGACGTTTTGAATGCACACAGCGTCATGAACCCCGGCCCCGGATCGCGCATCCATCTCGTGGTCGACTGCGTCGTCGACCCCGCGTTCCTCGCGATGCTGGTCGCGGCGTTCCCGCGGCCGGCCTGAGCCGCGGTGTCGAGCGCCGCTCTGGAGCGCCTGCGCCGGCACGTGCATGCCGATCCCGCACTGGCGCTCAGACTGCGCCGCGTCGCGGCCGAAACGTTCGCTGCGGATGCGATCGCCGTCGCGCATGCGTTGGAATGCGACGTCGACGAAGCGGATATCGAGCGCGCGCTCGCGCAAGCGCGGCAAGCTTGGACCCTGCGGTGGATTCGCTAGACGCCCCGAGCTTCGCTGGGTGGACGCCGGTTCGCGTTCGCGGGACCCCAGCGGAACCGCTGATCGATTGGGCCGTTATCGATGGGCCGCTCGGCGACGCTTTCTTCGAGCAATCCGTCTATCGCGCGATGCAGCATCCGTTCAATGGCGTCTTCGCGCGAACCACACCGCTGGCGGTGCTTGACGCGTTCGGCGTTTCCCCGACGGTCGCGCCGGGCGGCTTCGTGTTCCACATGTCGCGCTCGGGATCGACGCTGATCGCCCAAATGCTCGCGCGGCTCTCCGGCACGGTCGTACTCTCGGAGCCGCAGCCGATCGACGGGGTGTTGCGTTTTCTTCGCGCGGGAGTGTGGGACGATGAAACGGCGCTCCGGCGGTTTCGCGCCTTGCTCGGCGTGCTGCGCCGGCCGCATCACGGCGAACGGCGCGCGTTCGTGAAGTTTCACGCTTGGCACGTCCTCGAGCTGCCGTTCATCGCTCGCGCATTTCCCGAGACACCGTGGATCTTCGCGTTCCGCGAGCCCCGCGCCGTCCTGCTCTCGCAGGAGAAGGATCCGGGTGCCGAGATCATTCCGTGGACGCTCGATCCTCGGCGCGCCGGGATCGAGCCGGCTGCGATCGCGTCGATGTCGCAGGGAGAGTATTGTGCGCGGATGCTCGCAGCGTTTTGCGAAGCGGCACTCGCGCATGCCGCGGGAGGCCGGTCGCGTTTCCTCGACTACGCTCAGCTTCCCGACGCCGTCTTCAGCACCGTGCTCCCCTTTTTCGACGTATCGCCGTCGCCGGACGAGACGCACCGTTTGCATGAGGCCGCAGACTTCGACGTAAAGCATGAGGGCGAAGCGTTTCGACCCGAACGCGTTTCGCGCGTCTCCGCCGAGGTCGAACGGCTCGCGACGCTGTGGCTCGACCCACTCTATGCGGCATTGCGCGAAAGAGCGGCGTCATGATGGAGACCGCGCGGCTCAGGCTCCGGCCGCCGCAGGCTGAGGATGCCGAGGCGTTGCGCGCGTACTATCGCCGCAACGCCGAGCGATTCGCACCGTGGGAACCCCACCGCCCTGACGACCTCGCATTTCACGCGGCGTGGATCGCAGCGCAGAGGACCGACGCCGACCGGACCGGTTTCCCGTCCGCGTTTCTCGCCTTCGCGAAGGAGGGGTCCGGCCTCGTCGGCGTCGTGTCGCTGGACGGGTTCAACGCGGAACCGCCGCCGGGCGCGATGATCAGCTACACCCTCGACGGGGCCTACGAAGGACGCGGCTATGCGAGCGAGGCGGTCGGCCGCGTTGTGCGCTGGGCATTCGAAGAACGCGGGCTGGCCTTGCTGACCGCGTACTTCCACCCTGATAACGCGCGCAGTGGCAACCTTCTGGAGCGCCTGGGCTTCACGGTCGTCGCCCGCACCCCAGTGGTCCCGGGCTTCGAGCACCTGATGCGGCCTCAGGTGATCGCCCAGCGGGTGCGGGACTGACGGCGCTCACCTACCCGGTTTACGGTATGTCTGGTCCGCGCGCCGGACCCTACGCTGAGCATGAGGAGGATTGGAACCCTTATGCTCAGACTCGCCGCTACCGCCGCCGCCGTGGGACTGCTCACCGCGTCGTGCTCCGGAGGTCACGGAGCGGGCTCGCTGCTGCCGACCACCCAGCAAGCCGTTGCTCGCTCGGCGCGGGACGCCGCGATCGCAGCGCCGCCCGGTTGGGCGCCACACGCGCCGGGACGATTTCGGCCGGGACCGACCGGGGTCCGCTCGTAGGGTCCACGCCGATGACGATCCGCGTCGGGCTCAACCTGCGCAATACCGCGCAGCTCGCCTCGCGTCCCCGACATGGCGATGGCGGCCGACGCGTTCTCCGGCGCGTACAACGTCTACGCGCCGAACATCCCGGGCGTCGGCGACTGCAGCGCCGGTTGCGCGATCGGCGGAACCAGCGAAGCTTCACCGCTCGCGACGGGCTCGTACGCCCGCATCCTGTCCTCGCACGCCAACGGGCTCGGCAACTTGACGATCTGGCTCTACATCGAGTACGCGCACCACGCGAACGACGCGATGACGCCGGCGGGGACGCCGCCCACGCAGCAGTGGGGCGCGTATCACGACATTGTCACCGGTGCGAACGGAGCCTACACGGCGCTCCCCGGCTTCGACTACACGACCGGCGTCAGCACCTTCGACATCGCGCTGCTGGACGCGCAGATCAGGCGTTGACGCGCTGCAGCAACGCGATGACGTTGCCTTCGGAGTCGAGCGCATAACCGAAGCGGCCCAGGCCCGGGATCTCGTCGACCCGGGCCTGCTGGCCGCCCTTCATCGCGATGTCGAGCATCGCTTGATCGATGTTGTCGACCTCGATCGTCGGCACCGGCGCCTTGACGGGTTCGCCGCGCTTGGTGATCGCTGCGGGGATCCCGATACCGCTCCCGTCGTGGACGCGATACGGCACCGGTGAGTTCGGAAACGCCGTGAACTCCCACCCGAAGACCTCGCGGTAGAACGTCGCAGCCCGGTCGACGTCTTCGGCGGGCAGGTGGAAGTTGACGACCTTTCCCACCCGTTAGCGCTCGCGGCTCGCGATCGTGTTCGCTTGGTCGGGCGTGATCGCGTTCTCGATAAGGAAGTACGCTGCTTCGAGCTGCGGGTTCGCATGCGCGACGGCACCCGCACCGAACGACCGCTCCTTGGCGTCGTGCACCTCGAGCAGCGCGGCGACCTCGCCGCCGCTCAGCCGTGGCAGCATCTCCATGATTGCGCCGTGGACCGAGATGCGTCCGTCGACGGCCGCCGCAACGGCGGATTGCAGGCGGGCGCGGTTCTCCGGGCTTAGCCGTTCGAACGCGGCGCCGCGCGCCGCGTCGTCGGCCTGGCGGATGCGATCGCTCAGCTCGCGCGATACCGGCACCGGGAATGATCGGCCGACTCTGGGCGCGGAACTGATCAGCCGGCGCTCTGCCAGCGTCTGCGCCGACGGCTGCGCAAGCATACTGGCCGGCCTCGCTTGGGCGCCGGGCCCGAGCGATGTCTGCACGGAGAGGTGCCTGCCCGAGAGCGCCAAGGATTGAGGCGAGGTCGGGAACATCCCGGCGACGGCGACGATCATGCCGAAACTCGGTTTCGGCATGGTGAACGTCGACGCGGACCGGCTGGTCACGTTCGCAAGAATCGACGCCAGCTTGGGATTATCGGCGACCGGGAGCCCCTGCCCGGTTGCGAAAACCCATCCGCTGGGTGCGACCTTGCCGTCGAACCGCCGCGCTTCACCGATGATCGGCTTGGCGAGAACGGCGTCGGGGACCGTCTCGGCCGCGGCCGGGACGAGCGATGCACTGGAGTTCGATGTGGTCGAGGAGTTCGATGGCGCAACACCCGGAAGCGCTCTGAATACTTGGCGTCCACCGCAGCCGGTCAAGAGAACGGCGCCGGCGGCCCCAAGAAACGGGGCGCGCTTCAATGTAGTGGTCCTTCGTGGAAATGGGGGTTAGGGGCGGGGTAACGGCTAGTTTTGGCTGGGGAAGATCCCTTGCAGCGCGATGCAGAAATTCAGCGTCAGATACGGTTGCTGATTGCTATGTGCTTGGCTTCCGCCGTTGGTCGTTACCATCTGCGGATACATCGCCACCATGTTGTTGCTGCCGGCCGAGTACATCTGGAGCGGCGCGGTGTTCGCCAAGTAAGAGCCGGTCGGGTTGAAGGCGTTGGCGTCGCCCGCCTTGACGTCGGCCGTGGCGAAGTGCGTGTGCGCGGGCATCTCGGAGAGGATGACGGTATGGTTTTCCTCGCCGCCCCGCTCGCCCAGAGTATGCCCCTGCCCCATGTGCATCGGGGCGCGGCCCCGCAGGTCGGGCAAGCCGAAGTTCACTCGACCGTCACCCCCATAGGTCGTGCCGAGCAGCGAGAACAGAGCTTGGTTCTGGTTGATGGGCAGGAGTTGTCCCGCGCAAAACGCCCAGCCTTTCGGCGGAAAGTTGAACGACATGATCCTGATCTCGGACAAAAACGGAGTTCCCACGTTGTTATTTCCTCATCGACGTCGTACCGGCGCGCGCTAGGTGCGCGGCGGATAGACCCCTTGCAGCGCGATGCAGTAATTCAGGGTCAGGTAGGGCATGAGGTTGTTGTGCGGGAGGCTGCCGCCCGCAACGCTGATCATGGACGGGTTCATCGGCTGGAGGTTCGGGCTCGCCGGCGCGTTCGCGAACGTCAGTTTCGGCGAGTCGTTGACTAGCACGGCCCCGTTCGGTGAGGTCGCCTTCGCGTTGAAGTGATCGAAGTCGGCTTGCACGTTGTGGCTGTGGCCGGGCATCTCCGAGGTCACCAGCGTGACGGTGTCGCCGCCGGTCGTTTCTCCGAGGTCGTAGAGCGAGAGCCCCGGACCTTGGCCTTGCTGCAGCGGAACCGCACCTTGCAGGTCCGGTAATGCGAAGTTCGATTTGCCGTCGCCGCCGTACGTCGTTCCGAGCAGCGAGAACAGGGCGGTGTTCTGGGAGAGCGGCAGGATCTGACCGTCGCAGAACGCCCAGCCTTTGGGCGCGAAGTTGAACGGAAAGATGCGGATCTCCGCAACGAATGGATTTGACATCGCGGCTCCTAGTTCTGACTCGGGTAGACGCCGAACAGCGAGATGATGAAGTTCAGCACCAGGATCGGCTGGATGTTGTTGTGCGGCTGGCTGCCGCCTTGTGAGGGCAGCGTCGCGGCATTGAGGTTCCTGAACACCGGCGCCTGCGGATTCCCAGCCGCGTTCGGGACCGTGTACACGGTATCGCTCGTCGTTGCCGCAGGATAGGTGTTGGTCGGGTCACCGCCGGTCGCGGTGTTGCCGTCGGCAATCGCCGGATGCGTATGGACCGGGATCTGCTGTACCGTCAGCGTGACGGACTCGACGCCGCCGGTCTGCGGCAACACGTAGTTGCTCAGGCCCGAGCCCTGTCCCATGCTGATCGGGATGCGCGATTGGAGATTCGGCAACGCGAACGTCGACTGTCCGTCGCCCCCGTAGGTGGTGCCGATCAGGTTGAAGAGCGTATCGTACTCCGAGATCGGCAAGAGCTGCCCTTGGCATAGCATCCACCCGGCGGGTGCGAAGTTTCCGGCGAACATGCGGATTTCGCCGACGTACGGTTGTCCCATCGTCTCCTCTCTCTAGCTCGTTACGGCTTGAACGCCGTGCCGAGCGGCTGTTTCGAAATGACCTGGAAACCGGTCTGCTTCGGCCCGTTCGGCGGTGGGTTGCCGGTGATGTCGTCGTACCCGGTGTACGACTGGCTTGCGCTGATGTCGAAGATGTAGATGCCGTTGTTCGACACGGTGTTGCGGGCGTTCACCGAGATCATCAGTTTCGTTGCCGAGAGCCAGCTCATCGAGGTGATCGTGCCCGGGCTGTAGATGTAGGTCGAGCCGTTCGAGACCGTCGTCGTGTTGAACGGGATCGTGCTGAGCAGGGTGCGGCCCGTTTGCGCGCTCGTGTAAATCTGCACGACCGAGGTGCCGGTGAACGAGGCGCCCGCAACCGCGAGGTGGCCGTCCGGCGAAGCGGCGACGTAGTAGTTGGTTAGGCCCGTGTTGATCACTTGTTTTTGGGCGACTGGCGATACAGTGTATGTGAGAACGTCCGTGTGACTGCCGTCGTTGTTGGCGATCACCAGTTCGCCGTTTGTACCGTCCCAGGCCAGTCCGACGGGATCGGAAATCGCCGGATCCGTGATGTCGGTCGTCCCCCCGGTCGAGGTCACGATCGTAACCTTCGGCGTATGCGAGGGCCCCCCGTAGAGCGAGACGGCGAACGTATCCGATACCGACGAAAGCGTGGGGAGTGCGACCGTGAACGTCCCGCCGTCCCCGCCCTCTTCCGCGATGGTCAGGTTGGGGGTGCCGCTGCCGGTCGAGCCGCTATCAGCGGGCACGTAGTTGCCGGAAAGGTCGAACTCCGAGAAGGCGATCGTCGTCCCGGCGCTGTCGGCCAACCCGACAGTCCCATGCTGGCCGTAGGCGAGCGACTCCGGTACGTCGATGTTCTGCGTAACGGTCGTCGATTGGGCCGAGCCCGTCGCGATCGAACCGACCGGGACGCACGCGAAGTTGCCGTTGGGGTCGGCGGCGGCGCCGCTGCCGCCATTGGCGATCAGCAGGTCGCCGTTGACGTCCCACGCGATCGCGAGCGGGTTGTCGACGTCGCTGACGCCTGTCTGGTTGGTCGAGCCGGTGACGGCGAGCGTCGCCGGACTGAAAGCGGAGAACGTGTCGCTGCTGCCGCTCGAGCCCCCGATCGTCAGGTTGAACAGGTCGACCTGCCCGCTGTTCGCGCCGGTCTGCTCGATCGCGGCCAGGAAGTTGTGCGCCGGCGGGGCCGTCCCGGTCTGGAACGTGTAGGAGATCGACTTGCTGAACCCGAGCCCGTCGGTCGGCGAGCCGTTCGTGTTGCGCGGCGTGGCGGTGACGTTGATCGTCGCCGTCGTGCTCGAGGTAGTCGGCGTGAGCGTGAACGACTGAGTCGACTGGGTGACTTTGACGTTGACGTTGCCGCCGGTTCCGGTGATCGTGTAACCGGCGCCGCTGTTGTCGTCGGTGTGGCCGTTCACTGCGAGGAGCGGCAAACCGGGGCCGATGATCGTCTTCGTTGCGAGGTCGGTGTATCCGACGGTGAACGAAACGGTCTGCGTGCCGACCGAGCCGAACGTCGACGAGTTCGCGACCGTGCCGACCGCGCAGAAGCCGGAGCCCGTCACGGTCATCGTGTTGGCGTTCGCGTCAAGCGTCGTGCTGAACGAGTTCGCCGTTGCGACGACGACGACGAAATTCTGAACCTGCTGCGAGAGGATGTTGCTCGAGCCGTCTTGCGCCGAGATCGTGAGGTTGTCGGTGCCCGGCGGCAGCTTGATCGTGAGCGTGCAGGTCCACGGCCCGGCCCCCGGGCACGTCGCGCTGTTGAGCGTGACGGCCTTCGCCCCGAGGTTGGTGGTGTTGAAGGTCGTAAGAGCCGCGCCCGAGAGTCCTACGGTGTCACTGTTCAGCGTGAACACGATCTTCGTCGTCGACGACGACACGTAGGCCGGACGCCGCGCCTTGGCGCTGGTCGTGGGCACGGGGATCGTGATCTTGAAAGTCGCGTCGGAGAGCGGCCCGGTGTACGCCGCGCTGCTGCTCGCGGTGGGCTGCGCTTGCGGCACAGCACTGACGTGCGAGCCGCCACCGCCGCACGCCGCGAGGGACGTCGCGACTGCGATCGAGAGCACCGAAGAGAAGAGCTTGTTCCCGAGCCGTGTCATGGGCACCATTCCTCAGTCGCTAAAGACTGAACGTGAAATCCGGGGTCGGAGAAATCACCGCCCGTCGTCCCCCGAAACGACGGACGGTGCGGTAGCCGCTCTGGCTACTTGCGGTGCTTCGAACTCGCGCCGACCGACGACGTGGTGTACGTGACCACCGTCGTGGCTGTCGACACGTGTCCGCCCTGGGTGAGGCCGTCGTTGATCACGAAATCGCAGCTGCCGGCGGCCGGCGGCGTCGCTGCCGCCGGTGCGGTGGCCGTGAACACGCCGCCCCCCGTGCCGGAGGCCGGGGTCATCGTCGCGATCTGGCTGCACGGCGTCGTGAACGTCGCCGTCGGATTGAACGTCCAGGTGAAGCTCTGGGCGTAGGTCGCGCCCGTGAAGCCGGCCTCGGTGAACGTCTGACCGCCCGACGAACCGGTGCCGCCGGTGGTGCTGTCGACGTAGAGGTCGATCTCCGTACCGCTGGCCGGCGAGATCGCCTGCAGCGTCGGCTGGAAGTTCGCGGTGTTGTTCGTCGCGCCGGTCGCCGAGACGGTGATCGTCTTCACGTTCTCTGCGAGCCCGGCGTAGTGCACATTCACGGTGTCGGTGTTGTTGTGCAGCGTCACGCTGGTCGTCGAGTTCTGCGTCGCGCCGGGGCCCGCGACGAGCGTCGCGCCGAGGGCGTTGGTCTCGTTGATCGTGACCGTCACCGGCGTACCATTCAGAGCCAGGTTGCCGATGTATCCTGCCCCGGTGCTGTTGTCACCGTAGGTCCCGGTGATCGTGCCGCCGGCCGCGTCGAGCGCGTTCACCGTCAGCGTCGCGTCGGCCGGGGTCGTGCCCGCGTTCGGCGACGTTACACCGCTGATCGAGAACGTCTTGACGACGCCGAAGAGCGTGATCGTCAGGCCCGTGTTGTCCGAACCGGCGGTGATGGTGAAGTCCTTCGTCGCGGTCGAGAGCACGTGTCCGGTACCACCCGCGCCGCCGACCGCGTCGTAGCTGGTCACCGTGTACCGGTCGGTGCCGGGCGGCGACGGCGGTCCGGGGACCGTGCATGGGGTGCAGGGGGGGGTGACGTTCGAGTTGACGGTCGGGTTCGTCACCGTCGTCGGTGTGCCGTTGTTGCTGACCAGCGTGATCGATACCGACAGCGTCGACGTGCCGTTGATGTACTGCGGGCTCTTGCTCGCGCTCGAGCCAGATTTCCCGCCGATGAAGAGGGTGAACTGCGGCGTGACGAGGTTGCCGGTCGGTGCCGTCGTCTGCTGCGGAGGAGGAGGCGACGTCGGCGCGCTGCCGCCGCCCCCGCCGCACGCCGCGAGCGCCAGAACGGCTGCTAGGCTGAGGATCTTACGCATGTCGGACATCGCTCCTTGATGGCGTGATTTGGGCGCGGTCACCAGTGACCGCCTTGGATGATGAAGCCACTGGTCGTGACCACGATATTGACGGTCGTCTGTTGGCTGAAGACGTCGGAGAAGGTCACCGTGCAGGTGCCGGCCTTAAAGCCGGTCACCGTGAAGTTGCCCGACGGTCCCTGCACCGTTGCCGGCGTGATCGTCGCGATCAGACCGGAGCCCGGATTGCAGGTGTCGGTGTGGCTAAACGCCAGCGGCGCCGCATACGGGTTCTCTGAGACGGTGACGGTTTGCGCGTTGCCGGCGCCCGTGCCTGGGACGTTTACTGTCGGCGACGGGCTCACGTTGAGCGACCCCGGGACGGGGGTGGGCGTCGGTGTTGGCGTCGGTGTTGGCGTCGGCGTCGGCGTGGGCGTCGGCGTGGGCGTGGGCGTGGGCGTCGGTGTCGGTGTCGGTGTTGGCGTCGGCGTCGGCGTGGGTGTCGGCGTTGGTCCCGGCGGAGTCGCCGTCGGGGTCGGGCTCGGTGTCGGGGTCGGCGTGAGCACCGGCGTCGCGGTCGGCGTCGGGGTCGGGGTCGGTGTCGGGGTCGGGATGATGCCGTTCACCGCGATGAGTGCGAACCAGTACCGCACGTTCGCCTTCAATGTGAGCGCGGCTCCCGCCGTGAAGGTCACGGTGCTCCCGCTGATCGTGGCTGGGCCCGCGTAGACGACCCAATCGGGGATCGTGCTGTCGTAGAACACGATGTAGAACGACTGCCCGGGAATGATGAACGCCGGCGGGACCGTCAGCGAGAACGTCAATCCGCTCGGGAGGACGATGTCCTTGTCGGACTTGACGCCGATGTAGACGATCGTCGTGTGTGGCGGCAGCGCGCGGACGCTGCGACCCGACTGCGGCACCCGGTCCTTCGAGACGGCCGGGACGCCGTCTGTGTCGGTCGGCGCGAAGTTCTGCAGCGTGAAGGTCAGATTCGCTGAGGTCGTCGCCGCCGGCGCCGGGACCGTCACGCTGCCGCTGAAGCCATGTGAGGTCGGCAACGCTAACGTGGTCGGTCCGCTGCCTGGCGTGAGGGTGACGGGGATCGACGATGTCGTCACGGTCCAAAACGGCGACTCGCCGATCGGCGGGTTCGCGCCGCCCCCCTGACATGCAACCAGAGCCAGCACCGCTGCGAAGAGCACGAGGGAGGCCGAAGCAAGACGTCTCACGCGAAAACCTCAAAGGAAAGCCCGGCGCAGCAATAGCCGACATAACGGCGAGTACACCCGGGCTTTTGTACCAGACGACAAAGACTCAACGGCACCGTACCCCCGGACGGGCCCCGACTCGATGGAACTCCCATGAGCCGTACGGCGCGCGTTACGTCGAGGATATGGCGCTCCCCTACTCGCTGCTAAAAACTTTACTGTGGACGCGGACGCTCGCAACAGTCTGCAGCGCTGCGTTTCCGGCGGGGACGGAGCCGGACCGCGACGGGTCGAACCGTAGCGAGTCATGCCAACGGATCGGATCGACATCCGCCACGTCGCGCGCCTCGCGCGGCTGGCGCTCACCGACGACGAAATTGCGACTTTCGGCCCCCAGCTAGGGAGTCTAATGACGCATGTCGACGCGCTCGCGAAGCTGGATACCGAGAACGTCGCGGCGACCGCGCAGGTGATACCGTCGCGCAACGTGCAGCGCGAGGACGCGATCCGTCCGGAGACGATCCTCCCGCGCGACGTCGCGCTCCAGAACGCGCCCCAGGTTCAGGGTCCCTACTTCCGCGTTCCGCGCATCATCGCCGAGGAGGGCTGAGGTGGACCCGCTCAAGGACTCCGCCCGCGCGATCGCACGGGACGTAAACGCACGGACCACGTCGGCAGCCGAGGTCGCCGAGGCGCTCATCCCCCACGTCGAGCGCGTCGATGCCCAGCTGGGAGCCTACCTCGAGCTCACGCCGGAGCTGATGCGCGAGCACGCCCGGCGCGTCGATGCGCGCGTCGCCGCCGGCGAGAACTTGCCGCTGGCCGGCGTCCCTGTGGCGATCAAAGACAACATGTGCCTGACGGGTACGAGAACGACCGCGGGCTCGAAGATCCTCGAGACGTTCGTCGCGCCCTACACGGCGACGGCGGTGCAGCGGCTGCTGGACGCCGGCGCGCTGCCGATCGGCAAGACGAACCTCGACGAGTTCGCGATGGGCTCGTCCGGCGAGAACTCCGCGCTCGGCCTGACCCGCAACCCGTACGACCTCGACCGCGTGCCGGGCGGGTCGTCGGCGGGCAGCGCCTCCGCGGTCGGCGGTTTCGAAGCGACGCTCTCGCTGGGGAGCGATACGGGCGGTTCTATCCGCGAGCCCGCCGCGTTCTGCAACGTCGTCGGCTTCAAGCCGACCTACGGGCGCGTCTCGCGCTACGGGCTGATCGCCTTCGCCTCCTCGCTCGACCAGATCGGACCGTTCGCGCGCTGCGTCGAGGACGCGGCGCTCGTGTACGACGTCATCGCGGGGAAAGACCCGCTCGACGCGACCAGCGTCGACCGCGAAGTCGAGCCGGCGGCCGGTGCGCTGCGCGACGACCTGCGCGGCGTGCGCGTCGGGGTCGTCAAGGAGTTCACGCTCGACGATTTGGATGCGGCGAGCCGCGCCGTCTACGAAGCGGCGTACGCCGATCTCGAGCGGCTCGGCGCCGAGCTGGTCGACGTGACCCTGCCGACCGCGGAATACGGGCTGGCGACGTACTACCTGATCGCGCCGGCCGAGTGCTCCTCGAACCTGGCGCGCTTCGACGGGGTGCGCTACGGCCTGCGCGTCGACGGCGCGGACGTCGGCGAGATGTACGAGCGCACGCGCGCCGCCGGCTTCGGCCCCGAGGTGAAGCGCCGCATCCTGATCGGGACGTACGCCCTCTCGTCGGGCTACTACGACGCGTATTATCTGAAGGCGCAGAAAGCGCGCACGCGGATCGCCGAGGACTTCGCCCGCGCCTTCGAGCGCTGTGACCTGATCGTCTCGCCCGCCGCCTCCTCGCCCGCGTTCCGCTTCAACGCCAAGAGCGATCCGGTGACGATGTACCTGATGGACTACTACACGATCCCGGGCTCGCTGGCCGGCCTGCCGTCGCTCTCGGTCCCCTGCGGCGCGGCCCTCCCCGAGGACGGGACGCGTCCGATGCCGATGGGCCTGCAGATGACGTCGCCCCTCTTTACCGAACGCGCCCTGCTCGGCTACGCCCACGCCTACGAGCGCGCCACGATGCACGCCGAAAAACTGACGCCCGTCGCATGACCACGGAGATTGCCGGGCACCCCATCGGACGTGTATACTTTTAGATATACAATGACAGAAACCAAGATCGCCCGCTATGGCAACAGCCTCACCGTTCGGCTCCCCGCCGGCCTTGCTCGCGACCTGGACCTGCGAGAAGGCGACGTTGTAACGTTGCGCCGGATCGATAGCGGAGTGGCCGTCGAGCGACGGCACGGGTCACGCCTTGACGCTTGGCTGGATACGGTGACAGGCGCACCGGAGGGCGAGTGGGACACCGGTCCCGCGGTTGGACGTGAGGTACTCGAGTGACCACGCCGGATCGCGGCGACTTCATCGTGTTGAACTTGGAGCCTCAAACGGGCCGCGAGCAGTCGAAGCGCCGTCCGGCGCTGGTACTCTCGCCGGCGCGTTTCAACGAGGTTTTTGGCATGGCTTTTGTCGCGCCCATTACGACGAGGCCGAGCCGAAGCGTATTCGAGGTGGCTCTTCCGTCCGGACTCCGTGTGAAAGGCTCCGTTCTCGCGCACCAGACGAAGTCTCTCGACTGGCGAGCGCGCCGTGCGGCGTCGGCAGGGAAAGCCCCGAGTGACATCGTCGATCGAGTCGCCGACATCGTGAAAGAGATCGTAAGCTGATCGTGTCAAGCACCCTGAAGGACGTCGACGTGAGCCCCGAGCTCCTTGAAAAATATGAGGCGGTGATCGGCATCGAGTGCCATGTCGAGCTCAAGACGACGAGCAAGATGTTCTGTGGGTGCCCGAACGAGTTCGGCGGCGAGCCGAACACGAAGGTGTGTCCGGTCTGTCTTGCGCTGCCCGGCGCGTTGCCGGTGCCGAATGCCGCGGCGATCGAGCACATGCTGCGCGCGGGGCTCGCGTTCGGCGCGACGATTCCACCGCATTCGAAGTTCGACCGGAAGAACTACTTCTATCCGGACATGCCGAAGAATTACCAGATCTCGCAGTACGACATGCCGCTGACGCAGGGCGGCGTCGTGCGCTACTGGCTCGAGGACGGGACGCGCGGCGAGTGCCGGCTGACGCGCATCCACCTCGAAGAGGACACCGGCAAGTCGACGCACGCCAGCGCCGACGGCCGCCTCGCCGGCGCGACCTCCTCGCTGATCGACTTCAACCGCGCGGGCGTGCCGCTGATGGAGTGCGTCGGCGAGCCGGATCTGCGCAGCGCCGACGAAGCGGTCGGCTTTCTCGAGACGCTCGCGCGCACGTTCCGCGAACTGGGTGTGAGTGACGTGAAGATGGAGGAAGGCTCGCTGCGCTGTGATGCCAACGTCTCGATCCGCAAGCGCGGCGCGACCGAGCTCGGAACGAAGGCCGAGATCAAGAACATGAACTCGTTCCGCAGCGTGCGCCGCGCGATCGCCTCGGAGATCGCGCGTCAGATCGAGGTGGTGGAGAGCGGCGGGCGCGTGATCCAGGAGACGCGCGGTTGGGACGAGGCAGCCGGCGTGACGCACAGCCAGCGCTCGAAAGAAGAAGCGCACGACTACCGGTACTTCCCCGACCCCGACCTCGTGCCGATCGACGTCACCGCGGACGTCGTCGAGCGCGTGCGCGCGACGCTCGTCGAAGCGCCGTACGAGCGCTACGCGCGCTACGTCGACACGCTCGGGCTCGATTCGAAGCGCGCGACGCAGCTCGTCGACGACGCCCCACTGGCAGCTTGGTTCGACCGCGCGGTCGCGGCGTCGGGCGGCAAGGCACAGGCGGTCGTCGCGTTCGTGCTCGGCGATCTCGCCCGGCTCGCGAACGAGAGCGGCACGCCGCTCGCGGCCGGCAAGGTGACGCCGGAGGCGCTCGCCGAGCTCGTGACGCTGACCTCGTCGAACGCGATCAACTCGAAGGCGGCGAAGCAGGTCGTCGAGGCGCTCTGGAACGACGGCGGTTCGGCGAAAGCGATCGTCGAGCGCGAAGGCCTGGCACAAGTCAGCGACCGCGGCGCCGTCGCCGCGATCGTCGACGAGGTGCTCGCCGCGAACCCGAAGGTCGTCGCCGATTACAAAGCCGGCAAGACGAACGTGATGGGCTTCCTCACCGGTGCGGTGATGAAGGCCTCGCGCGGCAAAGCAAACCCCGCGCTCGCGCAAGAGTTGCTCAAAGAGAAGCTGGGTTCCGCGGGCTGAGCGAGATCAGAGGCCGCTGTAGCCGGCACTGAGCTGCATCAATACCGCGACCGCGGCGACCGTCACCGTGAGGACTAGGAGCGCGAAGACCGGCCACGCCGCCTCGCGGATCGGAGAACTGCGCCGCCGCGGCAGTGCGCCGCGCCCGGTGTCCGCGGAGCGCGCGAGCACGCGGTCGAGGCCGTGCAGCGCGAGCGCGCTGCGCACACCCGGCGTGGCGGCGTTGACGACGAGCGCCCCGCCGACCTCACGC
>CALEOJ010000388.1 GCA_937910425.1 uncultured candidate division WPS-2 bacterium | reverse complement strand
CCGCCGGCCCCACCACCATCGCACGGCCCAATCCCTAGGTGATAGCTGAGCGGTCGCCGCTCGACGACGAGAAGCGCGAGGGGCTCGACTGGGACCAGAAAGAGATGCCGTTCACGGAGCACCTGCGGGAGCTCCGGAACCGGCTGTTCGTCTGCGTCGTCACGATCGCCGCGCTGGCGATCGTGCTGCTCTATCCGGCCCAGCTCGCGATCCCGTGGCTGACCCACCTGTACTTCGGAAACATCCAGCTGCACGCGTTCGGTCCGGGCGATGCGCTCTGGGCGATTTTCAAGGTCTCGATCTACGGCGCGATCGTGCTGGGTTTGCCGGTGATCTTATTCCAGATCTGGATGTTCATCGTCCCGGCAGTCAATCCGCGGACGCGCCGCGCGGTGTACTCCTACGTCGCGCCGTCGTTCCTACTTGCGCTGGCGGGGATCGCGTTCGCGCATTTCCTCGTGATCCCGCGCGCGATCGCGGGCCTCGACCACTTCACGCAGCAGATCGCGGTCGCCACGTACGGCATCGAGAACACGTTGAACCTCGTGCTGCTGATGCTGCTCGCGTTCGCGATCGTCTTCCAGACGCCGATCGTCATGCTGCTCCTGGCGCGCATCGGATTGATCGGCAGCGGGCTGCTGCGGAAGTACCGCCGGTACATCGGTTTCGGGATGCTCGTCGCGGGCGCGGTCTTGGCACCTGACGGTAGTCCCGTCACGATGACGCTGATCGCCGCACCGATGTACGTGCTGTTCGAAGCCTCGATCTGGCTGATCGTGCTGATGGAGAAGCGGTGGAAGCGGGAAGGTCCGGCCGCATAGCGTTCCGCGCGCTCGCCGGCGTGCGGGACGCCTGTGACGAGCTGATCGGGCTGTTCGCGAACATTCCGTTCGGCGTCTCTCTGCTCGCGATCTGGGCGTTCTTGACGATGATCGGCGTCATCATCGAGCAGGGGAAAGACGCCGCCTTCTACGCGAGCGTGTATCCGCCGCCGATCGCGCGGCTGATCGCACGCCTCGACATCGCGAACATCTACCACAGCCCCGCCTACATCGGCGTCCTCGGCCTGATCATCTGCTCGATGACCGCCGCGACGTTCACCAAAGTCATCCCGCGCCGCATCCCGCGCCTGAACCCGGTGAAGATCGAGGCGATCCCGCTCCATGCGACCGTGCGCGTCGCCGGTGAGGCGGCCGGCGTCGGCGAGCGCGTCGCTGCGTTCTTCGCCGCGCGGGGTTGGCAGGTGCGCAAACGCGCCTTCGGCGGGACCGAGTGGACGTTCGCGGACAAGAACAACTGGGCGCGCCGCGGCGTGCTGGTCGCGCACGTCGGATTCGTCCTCATCGCGATCGGGACGACGATCTACTGGGCGAAGGGCTACAGCGGGCAGTTCGCAGTCCTCAGCGGAGAGACGGCGACGATCCCCGAGAGCGGCGCGCGGATCGCGCTCGAGCGCTTCGCGTACCGCATCGATCCGGTCCGCACCAAGGCCGGCGTCGTCTACCAGCCGATCGACTACGTTTCGAACGCGAAGGTAACCGGCCGCGACGGCACGACGCACGACGCCGTCATCCGCGTCAACCAGCCGTACGACGTCGACGGGACGCTCGTCTACCAGGCGACCTACGGGTTCGCGATCGACTTCGTTCTGCGCAAGGACGGGCGCCCCGTCGGCGGGCCCGACCACCCGCTCAAGGAAGGCGAAGGCTTCGCCGTCGGCGGCACGTCGCGCGCGATCCAGTACCAGCGCTTCGTCGGCACGATCGACCGCGCGACCGGTCAGCCCGGGGCGGACCCGCGGCCGAACGATCCGGGCGTCGTGATCCAGGCGTTCGACGGCGACCGCCCGGCCGGCGCCGCGCTCATCCCGCTGGGACGCCCGATCGATCTCGGCGCGGGCTACACGCTCGAAGCTGCGCGCTACGTGCTGTACTCCGGCTTCCAGTACCGCTACGATCCGGGGATCCCGGTCGTCGGCTTGGGCGCGTTCGTGCTGCTCGCCGGGCTGTGCATCTCGTTCTACTTCCTGCCGGCGCGGCTGTTCGTGCTCGTCCGCGACGCCGGCGCCGGGACGACCGAGGTAGGGATCGCAGCGACGACGGTACGGGGCTACGACGTGTTCGAAGACCGCTTTCGCGAGATCGTCGACGAGCTGCGGCGCACCGAATCCGCCGCTGATGCGACCGAAGTGCAGCGCGCACCGGTCCTGAGAAGCATATAAAGGGGGAGAGCGATGGACCCAACCAGACAGTGGATCGACCAAGTGCTGCTCGTCGTCGGGATCGCGGCCTACGTCATGGCGGCGTTCGCCCTGTTCGGATACTTCTTGCTGCGCAACCCGCTGCTGCGCACCATCGGGCTGCCGCTCGCGATCGTCGGCTGCCTCTCGCAGTTCGCCGAGCTCGGAGCGCGCTGGTGGATGACCGGCGTGTGGCCGCTGACGAACCTGTACGGCTCGCTCTCGCTGTTCAGTGCCTGTGCGGTCACGATCTTCCTGATCTTCGCCTACCGTTACGACCTGGCGTTCGCCGGCGGACCGGTGCTCGCGTTGGCGGCGATCGCGCTCGGCTACGCGACGACCTGGAACGAGGGCTACATGCCCGCGGTTC
The DNA here is from genome assembly GCA_937910425.1 of uncultured candidate division WPS-2 bacterium. Classification (GTDB taxonomy): domain Bacteria; phylum Vulcanimicrobiota; class Vulcanimicrobiia; order Vulcanimicrobiales; family Vulcanimicrobiaceae; genus Vulcanimicrobium. Next base: position 257 of record CALEOJ010000388.1, on the reverse strand, counting down.
CGGCGCTGCAGTCGTACTGGATCAAGATCCACGTGCCGATCGTGATCACCGCGTACGCCTCGTTCATGGTCGCGTTCTGCGTCTCGCTGATCTATCTCGTGAAGGCGGCGGCTGAATCGCGCTACGCGCGGCGCACGGTGCGCGCCACCGCGGCGGCGGCTGGCGGCCCGCAGATCGACGTCACCGTGAGCGCGTACGCGGCGCAGCCGGTGCTCGGCACGACGCGCACCGACACGCCGGCGCTCGCGAGCGCTGCG
>CALEOJ010000387.1 GCA_937910425.1 uncultured candidate division WPS-2 bacterium | reverse complement strand
TTCTCGCCAGCGCGCGGACCGCGGCGAACTGCTTGCGGTAGATGGGCGCGCGCGCCGGATCGACCGTGCGGTCTTCCGCGACCGCCGAGTCGAACGCGACGATCCGCAGACCGCCGAAGTCGACCGCGTACGGCTCCGTCGCCTCGCTGCACGCCGTCGTCGCGTGCGGGTCGAGGTAGCGGAACCAGCCGGCCCCGTTGCGGTCGCACTCCTCGTGGTTCCCGCGCAGCAGCAGCACCGGCGCGCTCGCGAAGACCGGCGCGGCCGGGGTGAGGAAGTCCGCGTACCACGCCGGCGCGTCGTCGCCGTGCGGGCTAGCGGCGCAGTCCCCGAGCGGCGGACACTCATGCTCCCGGTAGAGGTAGTCGCCGACATGGATCACCAGGTTCGGATGCACCGCCGCGATCGAACGAGTGATCCGCGGGAACGGCCACGCCGACGGGTCGTCGCACGACTGCGCGGTGAACGTGCTGATCCGGCATCCCGTGTCCCCAAGCACGACGATCGTCCGCGGGTTGTGCGCCGGTGCGGGCAGCGGGCGATCTCCGATGCGAATGCGTTTCGCGCTCGCCGGGAGCGCTGCGTCGCAGACGACGTCGTCGAACTGGGCGGACTTGCCGGCCCGCTCGGTCATCCGCACCGTGAGGCCGTCGACCATCACGGCCGGACACGCGGCATCCGTTACCACCGCGCGTGCGTGCGGCTCGCCGTCGGCCCCGTATTGCAACCAAGCGGACAGAATCGCGGCGAGGAGCATGGTCCCGCCTTATGCCGGATTCGGCCCGGTCCCTACGCGGCGCGAAGCGGCAGCAGCTTCTGGGCGGTCACGAAAAGCGCGATCGCGGCGATCCAGACGACGTTCATCACGCCGGCCACGAACAGCAACGCCATCAGCGCCCAGCAGCAGCCGACGCAGACGATCCCCTGTCGTACGCCGCACGCGAGGTTCGCTGCGAGTCCCGCGCCGGAAGCCTGCTCGCGCACGCGCTCGTCGGGATGGCAGCGGCGAAGGCAGGCGCGCTTGAACGGGGTCAGCTCGTAGACGCCGATCCCCGCTACGACGAACACCGCGAGCGGGGCGCCGCACCAGGCAGCATCATCGCCGTCATCATGACGCTCCACATCACGACGAGCGCCATCGGGCTCGCCGGCTCGCGCATCTCCGGCATGCCGGGCATCGACGCCGGCATCCCGGCGCCGCTCAGCAGGTACCACCACGCGAGCACGACCGCGATCGCCGGGATCGCGAACCGCTCAGGCCGGATACTCGTCGTGGCGCCGCACCCACCGCTGCGGACCGTCACCCTCGTCGCGCCCCTTGGGCGTCATGTCGATGAAGTTGTAGGCGCCGTTCACGATGTCGATGCCGCGTGCGTACGCCGAGTACGTGTGGAACACCATGCCGTCCGCATCTTTGTAGAAGACGCTGATGCCCTCGCGTTCGGTGTCGGGCGAATCCTGCAGCTTGTAGTTGTAGAACGCCCGTCCGTTCTCGATCTCTTCTTCGGTGAACGTGACGCCGAGGTCGCGGTTGAAGTCGGTCTCGAACGAGGAGAGCCACTTGAAGCTCCACCCATGCGCTTCTCATACGCCGCCAGCTTCGCGAACGGAACGCGCGAGATCGCGACGAACGCGGTATCGTGCGCGCGCAGGTGCGGCCAGATCCCGTTGAAGTTGTCGGCCCAAAACGAACAATGCTGGCAGCCCTCGTCCTCGGTCGCATCGGCGGCGCCGCGACCGACCGATCCACCACGCCCGTGAAAGAACCGGATCGCGATGCCGTGCGCGGCGGCAACGGCGGGAATTGCGCGCTGCGCCCGGTACAGACCCCACGCGCTGGCGACGATCCCGGTGACCTTCGTCGTGTCGGAGTAGCCGAGCACGATCTCCCATACACCGCCGCACCGAACGACGTGATCGCGGAACGGAGCGACGTCGAGCAGCGCCGCGCAGAGCGCGGGGCGCTTTCGAGCGCGGTCGGGCTCTCGAGGAGCGGGACGATCTGCAGCGGCCCGGCGTCGAGCGCCCCGCAGGCGCGTCCGAGCGCGAGCAACGAGAACACGTCGAACGGCGACTCCGTTCCCGCCAGGATCATCGAGCCGACGGCGTCCGGCCCCCGCCGGCCGCGCAGCTCGGCGACCGCGCGGAGCGATGCGATTGCATCGGCGACGATCTCGTCGAGCGCGTCGACGACGCGGCTCTGATGCTGGCGCCATTCCAGCGTGTAGAGCCGGAACCCGAACAGCTGCACGGCGCGAATCAGCCGGCTCACCGGGCGGACGACGTCCTCGCCGCTCTGCGCGCGCACGCTCGCCTCGATCGGCGCGAGATCGTCGAGCAGCGCTTCGGGATTCTCGTATCCGCCCGGCGCGTCGCCGAGCGCGAGACGGAGGCGCCGGTGGACGAAGGCGAGCTTGCGCCGGTACAGCTCCGCCTCCTGACGCGGCCCGATCGTATAGCGCACGTCGGGCAGCGCCGACGCGTCGCGCTCGACCGACGCGATCAGCTCCGGCGCGACGCCGCCGCGCACCGCATCCTGCGAGAGCCGCGCCTGCAGCGCTTCGATGTCGTCGATGTAGCGCTGCAGCACGAAACGGCGCGCTTGCTCGTGCGCGCCGCCGATCGCGTCGGGCGCCACGTTCGCGTTCCCGTCGC
>CALEOJ010000386.1 GCA_937910425.1 uncultured candidate division WPS-2 bacterium | reverse complement strand
CCCGGACGGGAAGCTGACTATTACGATGCTCGACGTCGGCCAGGGTGACGGGATCGTCGTGCGAACCCCGCGCGGCCACGTGATCCTGATCGACAGCGGCGGCCGCCTCGAGCGCGGCCCAGCCAGGGACGGCCGATCCCCCGCCGAGCTCGTCGGCGAGCGAGTCGTCCTGGCCTATCTGAAGCGCGAAGGGGTCCGGCACGTCGACCTGCTGGTAAACACGCACCCGCACGGCGATCATGTCGGCGGTTGCTTTCCGATCGTGAACGCGCTACGCGTCGACGCGATCGGCGACTCGGGACAGGACTACGGCGGGCGGGCGTTCCGCGACTGTCTGGCCGCGGCACACGCCCATCACGTACCAGTCATCCTCGTTCGCAAGGGGATGCACTACGCCACGGGTGACGGTGTCGCGTTCGACGCGCTTGCGCCGGAGGAGCCGCTGCTCGCAGAAGGCCGCAATGACGTCAACGAAAACTCGGTCGTCGTGATGATGACCTATCGCTGCGTCGGCTGCGCCGCACCCTTTCGCATGCTGTTCACCGGCGACGCCGGCGCGCAGACCGAGGCCCGCATGCTCGCGTCAGGCGCCGACGTCCGCGCCGACATCCTGAAAGTAGGCCATCACGGGTCGGCATACTCGTCGACGCCGGCGTTCATCGCCGCGGTTCATGCGCGCTCCGCACTGATCAGCGTCGGACGGCACAACCTGTTCGGACACCCCGCGGCGCAGACGCTCGCGACGCTCCGCGACGCCGGCGCTATCGCGTACCGGACCGACCTCTGCGGCGCAATCATCGTTGAGGCGAACGGGCGCCGTCCGTCTACTATGCTACGCTGTTGACGCGTGTGCAACAGGTGCTGCAAGTGCGAACGGTTCGAACCGGGGTTTGCGGTTTTCGTGAACCGTGGTGGGTAGGGTGAACGCGGTCGCGACGTAGACCGGTGGTCGCACTTCATGCTGCTACGGCCGTTCGCCCATCCTACGGTTTACTTTAACGCCGACTGTAACGCTTCGTTCAGTGCTGAGAAACGCTTCCGCGCGTAATAGACGAGCAGAGCAGTGGACACTGCGCCCCATCCCGTTAGAGCGACGGCGAATCCGTTACCTACGTCCAGCACAAGAGTGCCGTACGCGAACGCGACAAGGTTCGCCGCGGCGATCGCGGTAAAGCTCAAAGCGGAGCGCCGGCGGGCAGCCAATGCTCGTTCAAGCGGCGACGCCGCAGCGCTAAGATTCGTGACGGCGTACACGTACGCCACTATGGCGACAACCGCGCCCACCAATATTGCGAGGCAGCGCGCGGTAAAGTAGGGCGCGGCGACAAGGATCACCGCGTTGCCGATTGGCCCCAGCATTGCGACCATCGTTACATTGTCGACGGTGAAGCGCCCACGTCGTTCGGCAGATGGCCGCAGCGCGCGCGCGGATAGGCGCTTCGCTCCTGCGCTCGTTAGGACGGCGCTATAGTCGACCACCACAACTGCAACGAGCACCACCATCGCGGAAGTGTGGCTGAAGAGCGCCGAGATGCCGATAAAGGCGAGGGCGAAACCGAGGATGCGAGCCTCCGCGATATCTCTAGGGCCCGAGATCCCACCAGCGTCGCGGACGCGCGACAACGCATCGCTCGACAGGCCGAGGTGAGTTGCAACGCGCTCGTCGAGAATCAACCCTCCCGGGACGAGGGTTCCGAACCGGGGCCACGCGAGCCACAGCAAGCCGAAGAGTGCCACGGCCGCAGCAACGAAGGCTTGGATTATTTCGGGCATTTCGCGTCTAGCCAGGCGTCCGCCTGAGTCTGAAGGACCCGTGGCGTTCGCGTGTTAGCGTACGGCTTCGCGCGCTGTCCGCGTCCGCTAAACATCGTTATTGAGCCGTTCGATCATGGCGATGCTCATGAGTCTAAATATTGATTATTCGCAGCGACCGTGTCAACGGCCAGTGTAGAGGGGCCGACACTAGCGCATGGCGCCGTCGCCCCATAATGGCGCACTAAGCAAGCAAGCACTGTAGTGTGCGTCGATTCCCTACTGCGATCATGTCGGTGGTCTCGCCCCAATCGTGCGCGCGCTTCGTGTGGATGCGATCGCGGACAGCGGACAGCGGTATGGCGGACGGGCCTTCAACGACGGCCTACGCGAAGCCGCGGAGCACCACGTACCGATTCGGATCGCACGCTGCGGCGATCGGTTGTCGACAGATGACGGCGTCGTGCTGTCGGTGCTCTCGCCGTGCGGTACGCTTCTCGCCGACGGCAAAAACGACGTCAACGAGAACTCGGTCGTCGTTATGCTGCACTATGCCGCGTTCCGCATCCTGTTCACGGGCGACGCAGGATTTGAGACGGAGCAGCGACTCTTGCGCGAGCGTACCGACCTTCGCGCTGACGTCTCGCGCTTTACCGTTTAATCTTAATATCCGTTAGCGATGATGTCTACGCCGTGAATATCCGTGACACCCAAAGTCGGTCCTGACCCGACAGTCCGTGCGACGCAAGGAGAGAGCGCACCACCAGGCCGTGAGTCGGGAAATGGCTGGGAATACGAGTTGCGGTGCGAGAGCGCTGGGGCTGTTCGGGAGGCTGTCCTCCCGGAGGTTCTACCCTGTATCGGGCTCAGTAATCCTAAGATTTTGGTTCAAGGCGAGCATGCGTCCCATGATCCCATGTATGGCAGTGACGTCCAGGCCGTAAGCGCTTCCCAATTCCTTCAGATACAAAGCTAGGATTGAGTTCAGCCCGAAGAGGACCGTAGACGTACTGACATTTGCACGAGATTCGTCGATCGTCCAATCGCTGTCGTCTCGCCAATTAGGGAACACCTCGTGCATAAGCGATACGTCACCATGGGCGTAGAGCGAAGCTATCCCATAGAGTGTCTGATTGTCTGCTGTGTACTCGTGACCACGCTTATCTTTCTTTTTCTGAGCGTCGTCGGCGAGGTCCATCGCCATCTTCGTAAACTGCACAGAACCCGAATACTCATCTCTTGCGCCAGCCGTTTTGCGCCATTCGCGAAGGTCCGCTTCCACGATCGCGGTGATTCCCGGTGTTGGATGGTTCAGCTTTGAGAGGTGCGCATGCAGGCGAGCTTGGATGCTTTTGTATTGTTCGAACGCGATCTTAGGGTGTTTTCGGAAGTAAGCAGCTTTGACGCGATACTCGTAGATGCTTCGCAGCAGAATGTACGCTCCGCGTGCGTCGCCAGCTTCGCAAAGCAAGAGCACAGAAACCGAGACGTTCACCGTAAGGACCGCAAGCTGGAGCTCGCACCGTCGGGCCGCCACGTCTCGTCGGCTCAAGGGCGTGCCTGTCTCGGGCGTCAGGACATCGACGGCTTTCTCGATGAGAGCGATCAGCTCTCGTCCGAGACCTATTAGGGGGTTGGTCGGCAAGCGTTCGTCCATCTGTACCCGATCCGCATGTCAATCAGCTCATGTACGAAGAACCCGTAACAGGCGGCACGTTCCCTGGCGCTACCGAGAAGAGCCCGCTCGGCTTCGGCCGGAGCGGGCTCTTCTTATTTTTGATCCCCTCCCGTGCGGCTAACGCTCCCGCACGCCGGCTCCCGGCGCGGACTCGCGAAGGCGCAGTTGATGCGCCCAACACCAGGTCCAGTCGCAATGCCGTTGCATCGAAACGATAAACGGCGGACTATGCCACGAGCTTCTTTCGTCTACTTCGCAGCAGCCTTATCCAAAGCCCGGAAGTATGCCCGTGCCTCCTCCCGAAAATCGGCGGTCGAATGGTTGAGGTACGGACGGACCTCGTCTCGTAAGTCCCAAAGCTTGGCCAGTCGTGCAGCGCGCAGGGCAGCCCACGGTAACGAGTGCTCCCGGAAAAGTTGCCGAATTGCCTCCGCTACGCGTTCATCGCGCCAACGCGCCGCTCGTAGCGCGATGGAGAGGCGTGCCATGCCGAGGGCGGGGTCCTTGATCATGGCGACGAGGTCGGGAATGTCCGCCTTCGTCGCATTCGCTGCAATCGCATGGCCGTACCCGGCCGATACGTCCTGAGGAAGCGACGCCGCGTGATGCTTCAACAGATCCCGAAGTCGCTCGAACACAACGCTTCCGTAAGGTCGCTGTAACGACTGGAGGATCGCCATACGAATATCGTCGGGATAGGGACGTTCAAGATGCGCCAAAAGGATGGGTGCCGCGCTCGGGTACATCAATTGAACATTCGAGAGTTCACCTATGTCCTCTAGCGGAACGCCGGCTTGCCGCAATTCAGCTACAAGCCCCTCTGAAGCGGCAAGATTTCGTCGCACCAGTTCATTGCGCTCGCGAGCACCATCGGTACTCGGCGAGCTCTGAAGTTCGGACCTTGCCGAATGCGACCAGGAACGAACGCGGGCCCATTCTTTCGTCTCAACGTCAGGGCTCGCGGCCACTGGTTTCGTACCGCGTGATGGCGTCACGGGTGTATATCCTCCGATCCCACTTGTATTCTACCTCTACCACGAGCGATCAAGTCTTCCATAACCTTCTGTAAGGGCTTGCTTAACTTCGTGGGGTCCGCGCCGGCGCGAAGCCGCAGGATAAACGTGTACCCCGGGTTTGCTTCAACATATGCGATATCGTCCTTAATCTGCGCGGTTAGAGACTGATACGCCACGTCCTTGGCTTCCCCGAGCACTTTCTTAGCGGGGTCCAGGTGGTCCGCAATGCGAAGTCTCCCCGCTGTAGTCGTGAACCGTCCTTTAACCCAGCCCCCCGCGCTCTCAAGCGCCTGCCATGCCGCGCGTCTACTCGCTGCAACGCCACCGCGAATCGCCCCGGCTAGTGCTACGTCGCCGACAAGTTCGGCTACTTCGGCGACGCCTAACGCAGCGCCGCCTACGACCACCCCTCCTTCTATGACGCATGCATCCTCCACACAATACCAGGGCCAAAAGGCCCGGTACGATTTTCATGTGAACACCCTTTCACGGCCCGCCATGGAAGACAGAACCTGCGCGGAGGGTTCTGCTGTCGCACCGCCCTTGCCCTGCTGGGGGTTGGGGGCAGCGACGATAGCGGGCCACCTTGAACCGTCGCGTTTTGCTAATGAAGAAGGACAGGCGAGCGATAGCCGTGTCGAGAGCTCGAAAGTTGGTCGCTCCGAAGGTACTTGCGACACGGCTCTCACCAGTCTCTGCAACTCAGGCGCGGCATTAATCCGCTGCGCTTCGGTTTAGCGAGCCCAGCCGTAAGAGCGTGGCCAAGGTCTTTCGACGCCGCAAAAAAGACCGACCGGCGCGGCGCGCAGGTTAGCCGCTGTTGTACCCGTCGAGCGTTCGCGTCGCTATGAGTCGCCAGCCAAGATAGCTCGCAAGAAAGAGGGCGACCATTGTCAAGTACGAGATCCAGTGCATGAGAAATGCGCAGGCGAATAGTCCAAGCGCGGCTACGTACAGGTGCTTGGCGTGCTCGCGAATCGCGGCCACGGACCGCCGACGGTCGGACATGCAGCGCGCGATCCGCGCACCGCGATACGCGGCATAGGAGCCTAGCAGCGCAGCCGCCACTGCAACCATGATGGAACTAGCCGGCAGGTTCAAGAGAGCTCGCCGCCGCTGGCGCTCGCCGCCGCGCAGCGTGGGTTGATCACGACCAACCTCTCGCGGTGACAAAGACGTCAACTGTCGTGAGGCGCATTAGGGATCAGGTCTAAGGGGCTCGGAAGAGCCCTGATCGGTTGCCACCTTATGCGAGCGCACCAGCTCATCGCCAACCTTAATCAGCTCAAAGTCGCCGTCGCGCGTGCGTTCGATGATTCGCCCCTCGCGCATAAAGTGCGTCGAGTGCCCGTCGGCTAGGGCTTGCGTGACCTCGCGTCTTATCAGCTCGTTCGCCGCGGCCATTGCCTTCAGCATCTCGTCGGTGAACTCTCCCATCGCCTTGAGAGTAGCACGCATCCCGGAGGCGCGCTTGAGGGCGCTCAAACGAAAGGGTCGACTTTCGGCTCGGAGCGACAGCTAGTTAGGTTGTGTTGCTCACAGAGCAACCTTGACACGGTTGACACCAAATAATGAGTTTGTCACGGTTGTCACGGTTGTCACGCTACTCGTAAAGCTGGCGGCTCCCGCCCAGCCGGGAGTTGGCTGCTTGCTGGGTCGGCGAGATCGACACCTCGCCCGACTAGGTCAGCCAGCCTCGAACAGCGGTGCGCTGCCTTCCAAATAAGACGTCGATCGCACATTGGACGCCGACTGCAGGACGCCGCGATGCTCCAGCATCCCCAAATGCTAACCTGACCGAGTGCAGTCGTATAGGGCGCGGGTCCCGCGTCCGGTCCTTGGCGTTTCCGTCCCTGGCGAGCACAGAGTCTCAAGCAAGTCTTACATCGTCGAACCAGCGCCAACTGGCGTCGATGGTCCGACTAGCGCCGACCCCGCGGAGGTACTAATATGGGCGTGGGGCGGCGGCGCGCGCCTGTCATGGGCGCCTACACCCGGCGTCGCCGCCCCGTCGCCGACGGCCGCGGAGGAACCCTGAGAGCATAACCGCGATGGGGTGGTCCCTCATCAGGGACGCTCCGAGCTGGCGCTCCGGCGTACACCGCTAGCGGTCCGACCGGTGCTGGGCGTGCGGTTTTGTCGCGCGGCCTCGCATCGAGTCCGGTGTTCGTCCAGATCGCAGCGAAGCGCAAGAAATAAGCAGCCGCCGCCGCGCGACCGCTCAGCGACGGGGCACAGGACTAGAGATCGTTAGGCCGATTTTTACCTCTTCGAGTCATGGGGTAGCCAACAACGCACTGACGAAAACGTGACGCCCTCGACCTTAGTGCTCGACCCGATGGGGAATAACGGTGCAGACTATCACAGAATTCTTCACAAATCCAGCCGTATGGATCGCGCTCACCATCGGCATCGCCGCGACGCTCCTTACGTCCCCGGTCGCGAGGCTTCTGCGCGCCGTGGTAATGTTTGTACCGCGAAGAATCGGCTCGGGCTTCAGCGACATGCTGAAGTTTGCTCCAATCCTAAACAAGGCACGTGGAGACGTCCTCGCCGGGGTAGCGTACATTGGAGCCGAACTCGGGTCGTTGGTACTGAACTGTACGCTCGCTCTCCTCGCGGTCGGGTTTTACTACGCGATCGTTACAACCTCGTCGAGTTGGGTCGTCACGTATCGTACGGTACTGCTCATCATCACCGTCATAGCGCTCATCGTTTTCGTGTTTCACATCGTCAAGCGTCTGGTTCTACTCCGACTCCTTTATATGCTGATACTGACTCCGCCGGATGCAAACGCGAAAGTTACCGTCGGAGATCCCAAGAAGCCGGGCCTCAACGTCGGACCTGCAGCGACGACCGCCGCGCCAGCCGCACAGACGTCTGGTCCTGCAACGCCGCCCGTCGCACCGCCGCCGCCGAAGCCGAACCCGCCAACATCGTCGAATTGACGATGGGGACGTCGACTTCGGATGACCCAAGCATGCGGCTACCGCAGGCGAACTTAAGGGCGTGGCTTCGGCGCGGGTGGCGCTCCGGGTGGCGGCGTTGGCGCGGGTGCGGCGGGCGGGGGTACAGGAAGCGCAGTGGGCGGAGCGCTATGACCTCGTCGATCGCGCGGCGATCACAGCGAAGACGCTACGCGCGGCGCGTCTCGTGCTTGCCTACCGCAAAGCTAGCGCGCTCGTCAAGCGCGGCGCGTGCATGGCTCTGTTGTCAGCGCGGCGATGACCGTCGCGGCCGTCGAGCGCCGCAGCCGGATGCGACGCGCCGCCAGGCCCTTCGGTCAGCTCTATCGCGCGCTTAAGGACGCGAAGCGACTCTCAACGGATGATGACCCGGCCATCACGCAGCGCGTCACAAACGATACGGCGATTACAGTAGCCTTCGGGGAGCAGTACCGCGAACAAGTCGTCGCCGTAGCGAGCCCGCCGGAAGGCTCGGATGACGACGACCTTCAAGCGTTCGCCCACGATCATCCAAAATACGCAAAAGACCCTCTCGGACTCACACAGCCGCCGCCGTACCCTGACCCCAAAGCGAGCGGCGAGCGAGAGTGGTTGATCCGCTGCCAGGCGGCAAAACGCCGGCGCAGTTGGCAGCCGACGCGCCGACCTAGCGCAATCGACAACGCATGGGGACGATATGCTTGGCCACCTCGCGTACCGGGTGTACACTATGCGCAAAATGGGGGAATTCACCGACGAAATGCGCGTGGCGGTCGCCGCGGCGAACGACTATATCCGGCGCAAAGTCGAGCGTGATGTGGCCGCAGGCCACTCCACTCATTTCATGGTGGCGGGACGCTACTTCGAACGGACACGAGACGGAGTCTTCGAGCTCGTCCAGATCGGCGATGAGCTCGTTCGCTCGCATAGACTGCCGCACACTTAGCCGAACCCGCTCGGGTAGCCGGTCAGAGCTCTGTTCATCGCCCATTTCAAAGGACGACTTGGGCCACCATACGTGACCGACGAGCCGACGGGCGCGCGCTGGCAGGTGTCGTTCAAGGAGCCGGGTTCGCTAGTCCATCGCCTTGCAGTCGAGGCAGCGCGGCCGACCGTCTGTGCCACTTGCCTTATGCTCGGGCTTGATCTGCGACCCCGCGGGGCAGTTGTCGTAGTCGTGATAGACGTTTCGCTCAGGCGGGTCTTCGAGACGAGTTGTGTGGTAGGGAGCGACTTTCGCCATGGGACACCCGTCCTTTCTGGAGGTGATTGCTCGCTTATACTACTGAGCCGAGCATCCCTTCGCCGGCGGCAGCTCCTCCAGTTGGGTTCTGCAGTCCGATACGAACACATGCTCGCTCTTGCGTCTGGTTTGTCATAGACGCGTCATGGGTTGGCCGATTTTCTGGCAGGACCGTCAGGGCGGCCTCTCGTACAGCCCCTCATGGCGACGAAGAAGGCAACGGATGAGTCGGTCTCCGTCTACTTGCGGATGCCGCGGACTTCGCGGCAGACCCTCGAGGAGATGGCACACCATCTCGGCATGAGACCGTCGACGGTGACCAACGCGATCTTCCGCTTTGTGACGCAGCCGGATTGGTTTCGCGGCTGGGAAAGGCACGTAACCGAGCTCCGGGCGATCATCGATCGCCAGGGAGACGGTAGCAAGCTGTGCCTCCATGACTTCTCCATCGAGGAATGGCAGGAGCGTCGGCAGGCCTACCACTGGCTCGATCGCATGGGTTTCATCGAGGAATTCACCTCACGCCGCAGCGTGAACTACTCCAAGCGCGTCATCTGCTCGTTCAAGATCTCGGACACGGGCCGGGTCATCGCCTTGATCTTCAAGGACACCGGTATCAGTGACCCGATCGATCAGGACGACCTCGACGACGCGATGGCGGACTCGGGGGCCGACATGGCGGCCTCGTAGCAGAAATTCCCGCTGGCCGGGACCCCGGCGGCGGGCTAGGGGAGGATGCGACCTACCCCGAGCGTCTCCAGGAAACGCGAAAGCGGCGGACAGATTGATGCCTGAAACCGCCGCCTTCTGGCCCCGGGGGCGCATGCCGATGGGCAGCGACCGCCTTGGCATTGACGGTTTTCCCTCAATCCAGCCGGCGCTCCCCTCGGTACTCGCAAACCGTAGCCTGGGACACGTCCACAAGACATCCTCAGGTTATCCACAGCGAGGACCCAGTCTCGTGAAACCCCATTACAAACCCGGACAAACAGCCCCCAAGAGCGGGGAATACCAGATCATCGGCCCGCGCGGCGGGCAAAACGGACCCGAGCGGACGGTTGTCCGCGGGGAGCCGCTTCCTCCGACGCCCGTGAAGGGCGCCTCCTACGTCCTCTCACGCCCGGCGCGCAACGGCGCCGGCCGGGGGAAATAACCATGGCGGTCCGCTTCACAGCCGTCCACGTGGTCCACCCGGGGACGAGTCACGAGCACATCGCGAGCCTCAAGGCAACCGATGATTCCACCGGCAAGAACTACGAGGACACCAGGGCTGCCTGGCACGACTTCATCAAAGGCGGTGGCGTCGGGTTCGATCGCGACGCCGCCGGCAACGTCGCGTACGTCGCCGCGCGGGTCAGCAGCGCGGGCAACCAATACGTGCAGACTTACCGGGATCAAGTCTACACCGACAACCTAATGGCGCTGCCGCGCTACTAGATCGTGCGCGGGCCCGGGAAAACGTCGCCCGCGCTCCGATCTGCTCGCGAACGGCCACATACGCAGTGCAAGATCAAAGCTCGGAGGGAGCAGCATGTCCCGCTACATCGTAGCCGTCCGGATGTCGGACGGGGCCGAGCACAAGCACATCGCCGGCTGCGCCATCGTCAATGACGGCGTCAAACCATACGTGGCCTATACGCGGACGGTCGCTGCAGTCATCGAGTCGATCGACTCCGGCACAAAGTTCATCACGCGTGATTGGAAGGGTGACATTGCGGATGTTGTTGTCGTCACTGATGGCTCCATCCGTTACCTGCGTACCAAGGCGGACGGCGTACTCAGTGATAACCTGCTGCGGCTGCCGCGATACGCCGGTTAGGAGTGCGCCGCGCGATATCGCTCGGGTCGTGTCTAGTATGCTTGCCTCGGTCAACTCTTAAGATCGCCTTTGCCACTCGACGCCGGTTCCGCATAGCCGCGCGAGTCTCGATCTCGTCCTCATGGGGTATGCCAGCGCGCGAGCGTTCAGCACGAGCTGCGGACAGCGTGGCTGAAGCTGTAGAGTTTTCACGCCCTGTAAGATAGGCGGGAACCGCCGCCAGTCAGTCGTGCTCATACGGGGTCTATACCGACACGCGTCAGCGCTGCAAGGGCGGCCGGCGCGCAGCAATCGGTAACGGCCTAGTGTGCGTGTTTGCAGTTTGCGCCGGCGGGGTGCCGTGAGGCTCCTAGAATCGGCCAAGCTGCGGAATGAAGCTGGCTTCCGTGAGGCCCAACCTCGCGAATTAGTCCAGGGGGCCTGTCGGGCTAGGGCAGTGGCTCAAGCGTCGAAGCCAAGGACGGCCGCGGCGCCGATGCCATCAGTAAAGACCGCAATCTGCTTCTCCGTGATATAATGTCAGTAGGGCCCGTGTTGCCGGTCGGTTAGATACGACGCTGTTGCAGCGCACAGTTTAGACTAGAGGATTGCGAAAGTGCACGAAGCGCCAACTGCCATCAAATTCGATCGATTCACTCGTTCTCTTGCGAGCGGACTCGCGCCGAGCTCCTCGGCGCTCGCATCCATCAACCGCATAGTACAGACGCAGCGGATTGCTCCGCATGCGGGACGTCTCGCGGCGATGTCGCTTCTCTCCTCATCGGCGTCAATCACGGCGACTCGCGAAGTCACACGTGCGATGCGGACGCTGCGCGCCGCTTCCCACGCGCACCCGATCCCGGGATTGTCGTTTGTCGCCTCGCCAGCGTCGCTCGCCAGGGTTCGCGACGTCACGCGCATTAGCCACATGTCGTCCCTATTGCGTAACATGGATATCGGTTCGGCTAGCGCTCGCGAGGCCCATCGAATCACGAAAATGTCGCTTCTGTCGTCCTCGGCCTACGCCAAGCTCATGGGGCAGCACGCGAGCGTCTACCTCCCGAAGGCGCTACCGAAGTTCCCGGAACCGCCCGTCTACCGGAGTAGCCCACGTTTGGAAGTCGTCCCGTTGCGCAACCCCTGGGCAGACGCGTGCCCGGTCTGCGAGCATAACAAGCACGTCGCCGAAGAGTCAGATCGTGAGCCGGACGGCTACATCGGTTACCGTCTCGGACGCTTTCGGCAGTGTGAGTGAGGCAGTAATACGCGCCATGACGTACTTCGGGCCGTTCACTATCGACGAGGTCGAGCGTTGCATCGGTGACTTCACAATGGTGTGGATGAAACCGCGTGAGGCACTCGCTCCTCGCGGACCGGAAGGACAGCGCCCCATGGTCCCCGTGGGCCTCGCGTGGCCGTGTGGATGCGATGCCCGCGGCGAGTCGTCTGTCACCATGCGGGCGAGTCGTTGGGCGCCGTGCGAGAAGCACCGGCGGTTCGTCCTTGACCTCGCTGCGCCAACATGCACGATCCCAGCGGAGCGCTCTGGCGGGTATCTCGTTCCGCGTGACCATGCGACGATGCTCGGCCAGGGCGCGCTGCTTTTTGAGGCAGTACCCTATTCACTGTGAGCCAAGGCGCTCAGCGATGTCGCGCTACCCCTCGGCGGGCTCCGGGAAGGGCAGCCCGTCCGCGGCTGCGCGATCTTTGATGAGCGCCAGAACGTCCCCTGAAGGCCAACCGGTGACGTCCTCCGTGCGGCCGCCGTCATGGTCTTGGTAGACGACCCGGAAATCCGAATCCGGCGGCACCGGCACGGCGGGGTTATACGGGTTCGGTAAGATCCCGATCGAGCCATGAGGCAGTAACTCCCCGCGGCGGTTGGTGACGAGTTGAGGGTGGCGCAAGTTCTTGAGAATCTGATCTCGAACGCGCTGCGGTACACGCCGGCCGGCGGCCACGTCGTCGTAGTTGCGACGGCAGATCATGAGCACATCCGATGCTTCGTGCAGGATGACGGGCCCGGAATCGCACCGGGAGAGCTGCCGTTCATCTTCGAGCGCTTTTATCGCGCGGATCCCTCACGCCATCGGGCTTCCGGAGGCAGCGGTTTGGGCCTCGCGATCGTCAAGAGCCTCGTCGAAGTGCAGGGCGGCAACGTCAGCGTCGAGTGTCGGCCGGGGCGAGGATCGCGGTTCACGTGGACGCTTCCAAGATCGGCGCCACGCTGCGGGGATTAACGCTCAGCGCGCGAGCACAACGAGGACGTCGTGGTGTTCCTTCTCCATCAGCGCGAGATCGTTGCTGATGG
Organism: uncultured candidate division WPS-2 bacterium; assembly: GCA_937910425.1. GTDB lineage: Bacteria > Vulcanimicrobiota > Vulcanimicrobiia > Vulcanimicrobiales > Vulcanimicrobiaceae > Vulcanimicrobium. The sequence continues at coordinate 31,771 of CALEOJ010000386.1, read as the reverse complement.
TCGGGAGCGCCGGCCCTCCGACCGCTTGACCCGGCCGTTGCGCTCAAGCAAGCGAGCGTGTGATGTGCTTATAATCCGCATGGCGATCACGTCGGCGGATTCGCGCCGATCGTGCGCGCGCTGCGCGTCGATGCGATCGCGGACAGCGGGCAGACTTACGGCGGACGCGCGTTCAACGTCGGCATGCGCGAGGCGACGCTGCGTCGTGTTCCAGTCCGTGTCGCACGGTGCGGTGACCGGTGGGTAACCGACGACGGCGTGACCCTTTCGGTGCTCTCGCCCTGCGGCGCGCTCTTCGCCGACGGCAAGAATGACGTGAACGAGAACTCCGTCGTCATCATGCTGGCCTATCAGGATTTTCGGATGCTGTTCATGGGCGACGCCGGATTTCAGGCCGAGCAGCGGCTGCTCGAGTCCGGCATAGATCTGCACGCGGACGTCCTGAAAGTAGGCCACCACGGCTCCGCATATTCGTCCGCGCCTGCTTTCGCTGCCGCCGTCCATCCGAGATACACCCTCATCAGCGTCGGCCGACACAATCTGTTCGGACACCCCGCGGCAACGACGCTCGCGACGCTGCACGGCACCGGAGCGATGACCTACCGCACCGACCTCTGCGGCGCCATCACCGTCGAACCAAGCAGAGATGTCGGCGCGACAACGACCCTCACGTGCTAGTCCGGGGTGGTGCCGACAGTCGTGACGCCCCCCCTTCATAGGTCCTAAACAACCTCTTGCTACGCTGCTGCAATGAAGCTCCGAACAGCGGTGAGTGCTTACGCCGCCTCTCTTGTTTTTGTGCTCGCTTCGACGTGCGTCATGGCGCAGACCCAGCATCGGTCGGGCGTGGGGTCCGAGAAGCGGCATATGATGACGAAGCGGCGGTTTAGCAAGGGCGATCATGTGAGTTGGAATTCGGAAGCCGGCCGCGTCCGCGGCAAGATCATGAGAGTGGTCACCTCCAGGGTCCAATTCAAGGGGTATACAGTTCATGCCAGCGAGGATGAACCGCAATACGAGATCAAAAGTGATAAAACCGATCACATTGCGATGCACAAGGCCTCGGCGTTGAGAAGACTGGCCGACTAAGCAATACGTTGTGCGTGAAGTGGGCTCGATGGCGCGAGAGTTGCTCACGCTTGGACACGGAACTGCAACTGCCGACGAACTCGCTCGGCTCATTCGCGAAGCCGCGATCGAGTCGATTGTCGACGTTCGCTCGGTCCCCAAGAGTCGCCGTCATCCGCAATTCTGGCGCGAAGAGATGGAGCGCTGGGTGCCCGAAAGGACCGGAAGCGCCTATCTCTGGGAGCCGACCCTCGGAGGTTTTCGTAAGGTCGATCGCACCAGCAACAACGTCGCTCTGCGCCACCCCTCATTCCGCGCGTACGCGGACTACATGGAAACGGACGCCTTCACGCGCGCCCTCGTCGCGTTACTTGCGCGGGCGGCGGCGGCGCGCGTCGCGATCTTATGCTCGGAAACCCTCTGGTGGCGCTGTCATCGCCGGCTGATATCCGACGCCGCGTTCCTGCTGCACGGCGTCCGGGTCCAGCACCTGATGCACGACGGCAAACTTCGCTCACACATTCCGACTGTGGGCGTCCGCGTTACCGAGGCGGGCAGACTCCGCTACGACGTGCTCTTCGAAGCGTAAGATCCAGCACACTTGCTCACGCCTCCGGGATCCGCTCAAGCCGCGCCGGCATCGCGACAACCTCCCTGTCAGCGCTTCTTCCGCCGAGCCCGCTTCTTCACCGCGTTCGCTTTCCCGCAGCCGTTCGGCAAGCTCGGGTCAAGTACCCAATCGTGCCCAAGCCCGTGACTGGCTCCCAGTCTTCGTCCAGCTAGATATACGGCAATAGGTCGAAGTATTCTTGATCTTCGTTCGCCCCGCCGTGACCTTCACCGATGGCCTTCTCCGTCTCGACAAAGCGAATCTCGCGAATCCATTTAACCATTTTGAAGCCGAGCTGATTTTCCACGCGCAAACGTATCGGTGCACCATGCACCTGCGGAAGAGGCACGTCGTTCATCTCGTAGGCGAGAAGGCACTCGGGTTTGACGACGTCCTCGACCCGTTGCGTATCGTAATAGACTCCACCGAACGTCGCTTCGCCGAATGAGATGAACTCGACGACGCGCGCGCCCGGCAACGGCTTCACCAACCCGATAAGGCGCACCATCGAGATGCCGCCCCACTGTGCGATTCCGCTCCACCCTTGAATGCAGTGATGCAACGACACGTGTTCGTCGTGTCCGAGCGCCCGAATCTCGTCGAGGCTCAAGTCGACGGAGTTCTCGACGCAGCCGCTGACGCGCAAACGGTACCCGCGGAAGTCGTCCGCCACGAGGCGTTTCCATTCATCGGAATCCGGCATCTTGCCGTTCGCCCAAAAGTATGGCGAAACGTCCGCTCGGGTATAGCGCTCCGCCGGATTGAAGCGAGTGGAGGCGCTCACGCCGAGTTCGAGCGGAAAGACTAACGCCTTGTGCAAGCGTTGAATCAGACGCGGATACCTCCACGCGACCACGTACGCGACGATCCACGAGGCAACCACAACGGCAAGACCGGCGCAACCGAGGAGCAGTCCGAGTAAGCGCGTGTCGTCGGTGCCCAAGACGATGTGGTTGAAGTTACGCTGCGCTCCGGTCCAGAATACGAGGCTGACGTGCACGATGGTGAAAGCGACGTATCCGCAGAGAAGCAGAAAGTGGATTGAGCGGCCGCCCTGCCGACCACCGAATATCCGCGGATACCAAGGAAAGGCGCTATCGACAGCCGGCGACATCGCAATTCCCGTCAAGATGGAGAGCGGCGCCATAATAAAAACGACGCCGAAGTACGCGAGCTGTTGAATCGCGTTGTACGCATAGTAGCCGTTCGGCTCGACCGGAAAGTGAAAGGTCGCGTAGTGCACGAAAGTCTCCCATGCGTATGGAACGATCGCCCACGAGGTGGGAATAAGCCGCGGCCATTGCCCGCTAGCGACGAGCATCGCGACATAGATAACACCGACTAGAATAAATCCATAATCAGTGATGAAATGCCAGGACCGGCCCATCCCGGGAGTGTGCCTGTAACCGGGCAGCGCGATGAACGGTGAGATATAACGCGCATCGTCCTTCGCAGTCCAAGCGCGGTCCTTCGGAACGTCGATCGGCGTAAAGCGTAACCATTCTGTTCCGGGGGTGCAATCGTTGTGCCAATAGAGTCGTGGATGGTCCATGAGGATCGATAGACCACTGCGCATCACGAGAAAGAGGAAGAACAGATTCGCATAGTGTGTCCACCGGATCCATACCGGAAAGCCGCGCGGCTCGCCGTTCGGCGTGCTGGCTGTGATGCCCGCGAGCGGCGCTGAGGCGGAGTGGATCCCGAGCACGAGCACTTGCGACCAGGCGAGCACGATCGGCACGGCGACGACGACGACGAGCCAGATGATGTACCGCCGCCGTAGGATGACGACCATACGACGATCGTCAGGCGCGTGAACTTTTCGATGCGCTTCGTCAAAAACGAACATGAGTAATCAATCGCCCAGAGAATTCGCACGTCGAACTGCAGCTCGTATTCGCACGAATCGCCCGGTTCGAGCATGGGCAACGTGCCTTGGCGCTGCGCTTCGACGACCTTTGACCGTCGGACAGTTTTTCCGCCGGGCTCGAGACCGTGTAGACGTATTCCGCTACGTCTTGCAGCAGACCTTGGAGGGCGTTGGCGACACACGCTGTGGAGCTGCGCTATCATCGCGGCAGGCTCCGTCGTCGGAAGAGCGCATGTTCCTCGTTCGCACACGGACGCGGCCGACCGGCCCGCGAGCGTCGTCTTGCCGCGGGCGATCGGAGCCAATAGCAACAAGGCTTCGAGCTGTCGACCTTCGGCGGCACCGAACAGTCAAACGCACCCTCGCTGCATCACTTGCGCGGGTCGGGACCTGCTCAAGCCGCGTCGGCATCGCCGTAGTCTCCCCGTTTACCGCTTCTTCTTTCGAACCAGCTTCTTCATCCGTGGTTCGGAGCGACCCTTCACTCTAGCTCTACGTCCAGAACCTGGTCCCCCAACGATCCTCGAACAGGCCTCGATCCGTGCGCCGAGGGCGCAAAGTATCGACCCCGACGCCGTCGACCCTTACGGCTGAATTGACGGCCGGCGCGTCAATGGCTGTCCCGTATGTTCCTCGCCGTCGACGGGATCGAGAACCAACGTCGCCGCTATTGTATCGCGGAGCATCGGCGAAATCTCGCGTTCTTCGGTCAGGTCGTCCTGATACAGATCTCGGCGTTCCGTCCCGCTAGCCGACTTCGTCGCGGCAGACGCGATCGGCCGGGACTCGAAGGCCGCCTGCTCGCGATTCGTAGGCGACAGTTTCCCCGCTACCTCCCGGTAGAGATCTCGGGTAGCCGCGCCGAGCAAGGCGCTAATGCGGAACAGGCCGTCACCGGAGAGCAGGATACCCGTCCACGGCACGCTCTCGTGGCGTTGAATGAGGAGGTACGTCTCGAGCCCGGTGGCATAGATCGCGAACTGGTTCGACTCGGCGACCAACTTGATGCCCACCAGATCGGTAGGCGAGATCGTGCTCACAAAATCCATATTGCCGCCTCTTGGCGCCATGCCAATTCTTCGACCGTTCACCAGGTGTCGTTCCGTCGTATCGTAGGCACGATCCTTTGCGTAAGTTCCGCGGACGCCAAAATCACTCGGAAAGCGAAAACGGTTCTCCTTAATCGAGGAACGGCATGTCAGCGACGAGGGGCTCGTCGCTTGGAAAGTGTGACGATGAGCGAGTCCGAGCACAGTCCCGAGGCGCCGTTTCCACGTTCGGCATTTCGGCGCAACGTCGGCGCCGGCGCGGTTGCAACCGCAGCGATCGCCGGTTGCCAGCGGGGACAGCCGCAAGCGCAACAGGGCCCGGATGCGGCCGGCGCGCACGTCGTCGACTTCATCGCCCGCCGGCTTGGCGCCGTATGAACACTAAAGAGGTTCTCCTTGGAGATGTGCGGGTTCATCTCGCAATCCCATGCGACGCCGAAAAGCATCAGGCGGTCATTGTCATCGGGGAAGAGCCAACCGCGGCTACCGAGTTAATCCACGTGGCAGACCTGCTTTCGGGCCTAGCACGTGTCACGCTCGCTTTTCCATTGCTCGCGCAACAGTTTGATGGGGCACAGCTCAAACACAGTATCGCGGAAGCCATTATTTTTCTCAACGATAGACCCGATGTCCGCCATGGGAGCATCGCAGTGTGGTCATTGGGCGCAGGCTGTGGCGCGATCGCGTCTACCGTCCCCGGCATCGCCGCTGCAATCATTCTTCACTTAGACGCGGGCACCGGCCCGACGGGGGACTGGCACCCGGCGGCACCGTTTGATCCGCATGACGTCCAGTGTCCGGTGTTGCTTATCTTCGCGACGTCGCGTCTCGATGCTGATGACGTGATTCAGGGGATCCGTAGCGATCTTGAAGGGGCGGGCAAAATGGTGGAAATCCAACACTACGATGCCCCAGCGTCGCAAACCAGCGTAACCATGGAATCATTTCCTGCTCGTGTCATCGCCGATCGCTGGGATCACGTTCAAGCATTCTTACGCCGTCATCTCAGTTGACGCTGGGGCGAATGCGCGCCTTTATTACTTTGAACATTTGCCCACACGTCAACTGCCCCTTCAATATCCTCCTCCTCATTCTAACCCGCGAGCCCATGTGATGTGGCGCAAGTAGCGCAACTCGATTTGTCAATGACCGGAGTCATCGGCGCGGTACAAATTCGTGAGCAAGAGCGCGTACCGATTCCTGACGGGCACCCACGAGATTGAGATCGGCCAGATCCGGGCAACTGCAAGACGACATTGCAATCCTTGTCGCACGCTTTCCATAGAAAAACACATTCGGAGCAGAATCTACCTCATAAAGGAATACGTAATGCCAGCTTCCATCCAAATTACCGCAACCGCCGATGGTCCGAACATGGTGACCGGCGCTGTCGAACTTTTGTGGCCAAGCGGCCATGTGATCTCCCAGGAGGGCGAAGCCGATGGTAGCGGCGCAATCTTCTTGTGTCGCTGCGGTGCCTCCAACAACAAGCCATTTTGCGATAACTCGCACTTGCGCATCGGGTTCAAATCCACCGAGGGCGACGCGACGGCGACCAAACCGAAACAGGGGCTCGGCGCCGCGTAGCCATGACAGCTCGCACGTACGTTATCGTCGGGGCCGGTGTGGCCGGCGTCAGTGCTGCGGAAGCGCTTCGCGGCGCAGGCTTCGATGGTCGAATCGTGCTCATCGGAAAAGAGCCTGAACAGCCGTATCAGCGGCCGCCGCTCTCGAAGCAGTTGTTGCGCGGCGAAGTATCTTCCGACTTCGTGCTCCTGCGTTCGCCGGAGTTCTATCGAGGCAATGCAATCGAATTACATATGGCCGATCGTGCGGTCCATATCGATCCGCACGCTTGTCTGGTCGAGTGCGCAAGCGGTGCGCACGTCAAGTACGACAAGCTCTTGATCGCCACCGGAGGCCTACCACGACAGCTCCTCATTCCGGGGGCCGGTCTCCCAGGCGTGCACTATCTGCGCACGCTACCGCAGGCGCTGGCTCTACGCAAAGACTTTGAGCAGCATCCGCGCGTCCTGGTCGTAGGCGGCGGCTTCATTGGATGTGAGGTAGCGGCGTCCGCCAAGAAGGTGGGCTGCGAGGTGATAATTGCTGCACCCGCTCTTCCGATGGCGCATGCCTTGGGTCCGGAGGTGGGCGCCTTCTATGCGGATTACCACCGCGCCCACGGCGTTGACGTGAAGATCGGCCCGACCGTCACGGAATTTCGCGGTGTGCGTTCGCTCGAAGAAGCGGTGCTCTCGGACGGCCGCACAGTTGCCTGCACGACAGCGGTCATCGGCATTGGAATCGACCCATCTCTGGGCATGCTGAGCGATGTCGGCACGAAGGATGGGCTGATGACGGACGAGTTTTGCCGGACGAGCATCGATAACGTCTTTGCCGCCGGCGACATCGCGCGTTCCTGGCGCCCGCGGCTGAATCGCCATGTGCGTTTGGAACATTTCGACAACGCGCAATTGCAAGGCGCTGCCGCAGCAGATTCGATGTGCGGCAAAACGACGCCGTATGATCCGATACCGTTCTTCTGGTCGGACCAATACGATTGGGGCCTGCAATATTACGGAAGTGCCAAGGAATGGGACGACGTCGTTCTGCGCGGTCATCCTGCACAAGATTCGTTTATGGCTTTTTACCTTAAGGGTGGTCGCATCGAGGCGGTATGTGGCGTAAACCGCTCGCGTGACACGAGCAATGCCAAGCGACTATTAGGGCAGATCAACGTTCCCGTGGAAAATCTCGCGAACGATGACTTTTCGCTTGCGAATGTCGCCGTCGCGGAAACATCTCGCAGTCCGGTGGACAGGGTCATGAACGCTTCGAAGCGGCCCGGCATCAATGCAACGGCGCTTATGCGTTGGAGATAGTATGACACGCACTATTCTGCTGAAACGCGCCTACGACAAGCCAGCTAGAGGAGACGGATTTCGAGTCCTGGTCGATCGCCTGTGGCCGCGGGGCGTAAAAAAGACGGATCTCCAGCTCGATACGTGGGCGAAGGGCTTGGCTCCCAGCACCGAGCTGCGTAAATGGTTTGGGCACGATCCGGATAGATGGCCTGAATTTCGCAAGCGTTATCGCGCGGAGCTTACTCAATCTCGTGCCTCCAGGAGCATCGGCGAGATTCTCGATGTTGCAAAACGGACGAAGACCATTACCCTCGTGTATGGCGCGAAGGATACCGAGCGCAATGAAGCTATCGTCCTACGCAGCTTGTTCGAGCGGATAGCAGCCCGTCAACCATGATTGCTGAGCCGCCATCTTTGCATAGCGCCGAAGGCGACTTTCACGGAGCGTCATCCTGCTGGCCATTCGAGATCTCTTCCATGCGTGCGCGGCGACGAGTGCAATGTCCGCGCTAAGAATTCGCCGTCTGCAAATGATTAATGTCAAGGCGATCGACTCGGGACCGTCCTAGTATGGACGAGGGTAGGAATCTTCACGTGAGGGCGCAGCCCATTGCGACATGCATCGCAGAGGTTGCTGCCGGGATGGGTATTTTGATGCCAGGCTGCACTGGCTCGGTCTGCTGGGTATGCCACGGCGCGTAGCAACCTACGACCCACAATTCCGCTTCTGGAACGAGTTCGCATCGGTCTCATCGTATGTGATGGCATTCGCCATCCTGCTGATGTTCATCAACATCCTGTGGAGTCTCAGGAACGGGAAGAAGGCGGGCCCGAACCCTGGGGAGCGCGTACACTGGAGTGGATGATCAGCTCGCCGCCACCCTACTACAACTTCAAGAGGATCCCGGCCGTGATCGCTCCTCCCTACGACTTTGGCAACCCTTTGCCGTACATCCGGTCTCGATTCCGCGCCGGGAGCGACTCAAGCGACACCTACGCATGCTTCACACCCGCTTCCCACATATTAAGCTCCGGTTCGTCATAGCGTCTGCCGCCGATCCGCGGCGGCGACGGAAAGTGCCATGAACGTCGGCTTCGATCTCGATCGATTCTCCCGCACCCTGGTCCAAGATGCCCCCGACGCGCTGATCTACGCGGATACCGGGGGACTGATCCGATTCTGGAACCACGCCGCCGAGCGGATCTTCGGGTTCTCGGAGGCGGAGGCGCTCGGACAGTCGCTCGACCTCATGATCCCCGAAAATCTCCGGGGCCGTCACTGGAACGGGTATGCGGAGACAATGCGGACCGGGAAGACGCGCTATGGTGCCGGCGATCTGCTCGCTGTTCCGGCGGTGCGTAAGGACGGCGCGCGCATCTCCGTCGAATTCACGATTCTCCTGGTGCGTGACGCAGACGGCAGCATCATTGGGGTAGCGGCAATCCTGCGCGACGTAACGAAGAGATTCCGTGAGCTCAAGGCTCTTCGCCAGCAACTTGTGCGTCTCGACACGAACATGACGGCTATCCACGCCGAGCGAGACGTGCGATCTGCGTTTAGCTGGACGATCGAGCTCATCGAGTTGTTTCATGCGACGAATCCGGATCACCGGATCGGGCCCTTCGGATGGGCACGGGCACATGTCTGGTGCGAGGCATCGCAAGTCCGCGACGTCAGCGATCATTCGCGCCTGCACGAAGCCTTCTCGTTCACTTGGCGCGCAAGCGGATGGCTGCCGTTGCCAGTGGTTCACGGTTTCATTACGGTTCGACCGAATGGTCAGCTGACCCGGCTCGCGCTTGATGGTCAATATGTTCCGCCGTTCGGTGCTCTCGGGCGCTTCTTCGATTTTGTCATAGGACGGAAGGTCGCGGAGCTCGCGCTTCAACGCTTAGCGGACGAGATGGCCTCGTTCGTCGAGCGGGGCGAGGAGCGAATGCGGAAGGGTCACTCCTGAACGAACTCCTCGGCCACGTATGCGAGACCCAGACCGGCCACGGACCGGTACCGTCGCTCTCGAGTGAAGCGCAACGGCAAATCGCAACCCTGAGACCCAAGACGCCCGCTGCACGTTCTCACGGCTCATTGCTCCGGGATGAATGCCCGCAGCTTGGCGCGGTCAATTCGGGAAATGTGGCCCTGCGTGCGTTGCAGGGCCCCCGCCGCCTCGAGCTCCGCAATGGCACGAGCTGCGACTTCCTTCGCTGTTCCAGCGACAACGGCAAGTTGATTCTGCGTCATGTGTTGGAGGGGCCCTAACGAGGGCGCAAGCCCAGCATCGGCCGACGCGTAAGGGAGGAGCGCGGCAGCAACGCGCGCGATGGCGGGATGAGCGACATGTGCCGAGAAGTGCGCTGCGAGAACGCGTACTCGTTGTGCGCAGACCGCCGCTAACTGCCGTCCAAACGTAGGATCCGCCATCATAGCTGAAATAACGATACCGCGCGGGATCAGGACGACTCGTGCCGGCGCTGCCGTCACCACGATGCGCGCAAGCGTTCGGCCGCCGTCGAGAGTCTCGACGTCACCGAACGTGTCGCCCTGAAGGAAGTCGAAAAGACCCTGATCGCGTCCCGTGCTCGAACCGATGATGGCGGATAGCGTCCCGCTCCGGACGAGGCCCAGATACGGCCATTGGGCGTCCTGCTCGACGATCGACGCGCCTTCCTCGAAGGTTCGTTCGCCGGCCACCTGCTGGAACGCACGCAGCGTCTCCTCACTCGCGTTGGAAAGGACCGCACAACGTTGAAAGAAGGTCTGGTCGTCTACGCCGTTTTCGGCCCGCGGCGACCATTGAAGTTTTACCTCCCATCGCCCGCTGCCCACTTGGCGTTGTTCCCATACGAACTCGTCAGGATGGCGTTCCTGGAATTGCAGGTGGAGCGGGCGGGGTTCATGGTCCGTGACGATCGTCAGAGATGCATCACCGCGCAGGTCGGCGAACGCCGAAAAGATGCGCCCGTGACGCTCCCAGGTCGGGATCGGACGCACGTCGAGCGTCCGAGTTTGCTTGGCAGGAGGCATCGCTGCTCTACGCTTCCGCCGCGATTACGTGCTGTCGCACGTCATTGATCAAAATCAACACGACGGGCGAGGCCGGCCGTTACAATGCAGGAGGGATCGGGAAATCGTCGCGATCGTCCTGCGGAGGACACGATGCCAAACGCCCGGCCGGTCGGGAAAGTCACCGACGTTCCTGCCGGGACTGCGCGGCCGGTCACCAGCGCGGACGGCGACGACGTTCTTTTGTGCAACGTCGCGGGCCGGTTTTATGCGATTGCGAACGTGTGCACGCATGACGGATGGCCGCTTGATCAGGGCGTGCTCTTCGGAAAGGAGATTGAGTGCCCGCGCCACGGAGCCCGCTTCGACGTCATCTCGGGAGCCGTCCTGCGGTTACCGGCCCTCCTGCCGCTCGATACGTATCCGGTCCGGGTTGACGGCGCTGACGTCTACGTCGGCGAGAAGAACGCAACCTCCGAGGCATAACCCCCAAGAAGGATCCGTTTCGCCATCATGCCCTACGTCATCACCGAGCCGTGCATCGGAACGAAAGACAAGTCTTGCGTCGATGTCTGCCCCGTCGATTGCATCCACGGTGGCGACGCCGACCCCCAAGTCTACATCGACCCCGAGGTGTGCATTGATTGCGGCGCATGTGTGTCCGCCTGCCCCGTCGAAGCAATCTATGCCGATGCCGACGTCCCGGACAAGTGGAAACACTATTCCGCTATCAACGCGGACCACTACAAGTAAGGTCTCGTGTGCTCAAGACTTGGGGACCGCACGTCGCCGGGCGCCGGCGTCGATGATCTGTTTCCCCACCCGGCATTCTTTGGAAAATGAATGAACGATGTCAACTGCGACTGTTGGCAGGCTGAGCTCCCGTGAGCGGTTCGATGAGGCTTCCGTTGCCGAAGACGTCGCCATTTTCAGTGCGTTTACGATTTCGGCGACCCTTTGGCTGTTGATCACGACCGCGATCGGGCTGCTCCTAAGCTTCAAGTTCACGTATCCGGATCTGGCGACGAATCCGTTCCTTTCGTTCGGACGTCTGCGGGCGATCCACACGAACGGCACGTTCTACGGCTGGGCGTCGCTCGCACTCACCGGCCTCGCGTTCTACATCGCCGCGCGATCGTCGGGTATCCATCTGCGCCAGAAGCGGCTCGCGTGGGCGGCGTTGTGGTCCTACAACATCGCCGCCGTCCTTGGAGGCATCACCCTCGATCTCGGCATCAGCAACGGCAGTCAAGAATATCGCGAATGGGTCTGGTGGGTCGCCGCATTCTTCCTGCTCGCAGTCGTTCTGAGCGGAGTCGTCGTCGTTGCCACGGTGATGGCGCGGCGCGAACGCGAGATCTACATTGCGAACTGGTACACGATCGGCGGCTTCATCTTCACGACGATCCTGGGCGTTACTGCGGCCATCCCGATCTACCAGTACGGCCTTGGCCAAGTGGCAGTGCAAGGGTTCTACATGCACAACGCCGTCGGAATGTGGTTCACGTTCCTCGCACTGGGTGTCACGTACTACTCGCTTCCGAAACTTCTGAATCGGCCGATCTATTCGTACGCGCTCGGCGTCCTCGGCTTTTGGACGAACCTCGTGTTCTACCCGGTTATCGGCGCGCACCACTACGAGTTCTCGCCATTGCCGTGGTGGTTTCAGACGCTGGCAATCGTCTTTAGCGTAGGGATGCTCGTGCCGGTCTGGGCCGGCACCGGCAATTTTTGGCTGACGATGCGCGGGCGATGGGCGACGGTCCGCCGCTCGTACGCGCTGCCGTTCTTCTTCGTCGGCGTGTTGTACTATTTCGTGGGTTCGACACAAGGCACCGTCGAGGCGTTTCGCAGTCTACAAGCGATATGGCACCTTACGAACTTCACGGTCGGGCACTCGCATCTTACGATGTACGGCTTCATCACCTTCATCGCTTGGGGCGGCATCTATGGACTCTTGCCGATGGCGACCGGGAAGCGCCCTCCCCTGCTCCTTGTCGGATTGCACTTCTGGCTTGCGTTCTTGGGCGTGACGATCTACGTGCTGGTTCTGTCGGTCGCCGGCACCGTCCAAGGCATCACGTGGGCGAACGGCGATCCGTTCATCGCGTCCGTCGAGGCGGCGGCGCCCTATTGGAGCGGGCGCGCCGTCTCCGGAACGATGATGTTGCTGGCCCACGTCATCTTCGCATATAACGTCTGGCGAATGACGCTAGCTCCGACGCCGACGGCGACGTCCTCCTCGCCGATGTCGCTCGCTGCGGAAAGTGCTCACGAGTGAAACGGCGCGGCATGGACAACGTACGCGTGCTTGTGCTGAGTGCCGCGGGCGTCTATGCCTTTATGGCGCTCGTCATGGGAGTCATCCCCGGCACGATCTTGTCGAAGACGCCACCTACCCCGGGGCTCGTCCCGCTCGATGCGGCAGCCGCACGCGGACGCGATGTGTACGTCGGCGAGGGGTGTTCGTACTGCCACACGCAGCAGGTCCGCCCGCTGGCGCAAGATCGGGTCTGGGGTCGACCTTCGAGGGGGGGCGACTACGCGTTCTCGACGCCGCAGCTGCTCGGTTCCGAGCGGACGGGACCCGACTTGAGCAACATCGGAGTACGCCAGCCGAGCGACGTCTGGCAGTCGATCCACCTCTACGAACCGCGCGCGCTCGTGCACGGATCGATCATGCCGGCATATCCATGGATGTTCGTCGCCAAGGACCACGCCGCGCCCGACGACGTCGTCGTCAGCGTTCCGCCGGAGTACGCGCCACCGGGGAAAGTCATCGTCGCCACGCACGAGGAGCAAGATCTCGTGGCCTACCTGAAGTCACTCAAGCAGCCGCCCCTTCCGTCACGCGCGCCATCACCATGAGCGGTATGCAGATGGGGCCCCCGCCCGGCGGCGACCTTTTGGGAACGATCGTCGTGATCGCCGGCGCGCTCGTCACCCTGCTCGCGTTCGTGCTGGCCTTTCGCGTAACGTTCTGGCCCGGCGAGACTGCGCCCGACCACCCCAAAAACCTCATCTTTAAGGACGACCGCTGATGCAGCCGCCGGACGGTCGTCCGGAGAGCGGCGAGACCGTCTCCCTCAGCGTCTATCTGGACGATGCGACGGAACCGCTCGCGACGTATCATCCCCCGGCGACGGCCGAACTCGACACGACCGCGCTTGAAGACGGGCCCCATGTGTTACGTGTCCGGGCACAGGATGCGCTCGGCAACGCCGGGGTACGAGTGATTCCCTTCGTCGTTCAGAACGGTCCTGGAATTACCGTCACGGGGCTGCGCGCGAACGAGCGCGTCAGCGGACGGCTCGAGCTCGCCCTCAACGCGTTCAGTGCCAATGAGCCGTTCGACCCGGTGCGTGCCGAGTCCAGCGGGCCGATTCCCGTGTGGACGTGGGTCATGTCGGCGCTCATCGCCGCGTGGGCTGGCTGGTACGGACTGACCGAGTTTCAGCAGCCGACCGCGTTCCTTCAAGGGGACGCGCCTAATGCCGTTGCGGCAGCAAACATGCCGATGGGCGAAAAGGCTCCGACGACGTACAGCGGGCATGGCGTCGCGGCCGGCTTCGACTATGCGGCGACCGGGCCGCAACTGTACACGACCAACTGCTCGGCATGCCACGGGGTGAACGGCGTGGGCGTTCCGGGGGCTTTTCCTGCGCTCGCCGGCGATCCGGTCGTCACCGCGAAGGACCCGGAGTCGCACATCGGCATAGTCTTGCACGGACTTCATGGTAAGACGATCGTCGGGAAGCCGTATGCAAGTCAGATGCCGGCGTTTCCACAACTCAGCGATAACGACATCGCCGCGATCATCGATCATGAACGCACGTCGTGGGGAAACAACTCACCGATCATCAGTCCCGACGACGTAAAACGTGCACGCTAAGCGCTTGGAGAGATCGACATCGATCCACGCCGCTTCGACGCCGCCGTCTGAACCAAGCAGCCGCTGTCGGCGCGTAGCATACCACGCTTCGTGGCCGCCGTCCACCCGCGATACGCACTCATTAGCGTCGGCCGACACAACCTGTTCGGGCACCCCGCGGCAACGACGCTTGCGACACTACGCGGTGTCGGAGCGACCGTGTACCGCACCGACCAGAGGTGGCGCCGGTTATTCGGACACGAAATCGGCACCCGTTATGTGATGACCGTCCCGGTTACGTCGCCTTTGCGGTCGGCGGATCGAAATATGCCGCGTCCGGCGCCCGGCCGTCGAGAGACGAATGCGGTCGTAGCTGATTGTAGAAGTTGATGTACCGCCCGATGAAGTACTTGGCCTCCGAGGCGCTCTCGTGAACTGCGAGCCCTGATCGGTGTTGAAGATGTCCGGCGAGCCGAACTTCGCGATCGCTTCCTCGACCGCGTCGATGCAGAAATCAGTGGTGAGGCTGTTGGAGAGCGGCCACGCAGGTTCGAAGAGGCGGCACCTAGTCGCGCGCCAGATTTCGCTCCGCAGCGGCTAGCGGACACCGCTGCGCTTCTTCCGCTTCGGCGGAGCCAAACTCCTCATGATCGGACGCGCCGACTCTCGAAGGGCGATTGGCGATTCGGACCTGGATTCGAGCCACCCCCGACCGGGCCGCAACCGGTCAATGGGATCGAAAGCAAGATCGCCACCGCGGACCAAAGCTTGTTCGACATACTTTCCTTCCGGTGTCACACCTTGAGGTCAAGGTGAGCGGCCTTAAAAAAGGCCTGCGCAGATGCGCAATGGACGGTGACGATTCGTGAGCAAAGCCGATCGGGAAAGGCGGCGTGCGTCCGGCGGTAAGCGTGAATCCACATGACGCCGCCCGCCGGACTCTCTCGCAGCAGTTCGTCGTAAACGCGCTGCTGCCGCGGTGACCGGATGCCGAACCGGGCGAGGAGCGCCGCACGACAGCCGCTCGCGGGATTCGCCGCTGCGAAGCAACCGACGCTCGAATCCGGCGCTATGGGAAAGGTGACAAGCCCTCCGTCAATGGAACGAAAGTCGACGTCGTGTTCCCGAAGAAACCCGACCGCCGACACTCGCGTCGTGAACTGGAACGAAATGGCGTCCTCGATCGAAGGGCTTAGCGCTAGCAGCACTTTCTCATTGTCGCGCAGGCGGAGAATGTTGCTCCCGAACACCGTGATGGAGCTCGAGACGTTTCGCGGCGCGACGCTGAATACGACCTTCTCTGCCCCAACTCGATAGCGCGGTTCGAGCGCGTCTGCTCTGCCGGTATTGGTCGGGCTTCCAATTATCGCCACGCTCGACGCGGCGAGCGTCTCCGCCGGCGAGAACGAATCCGGGGAGTCGTGCTCCGCACGCTGGACGAGCGGCGGCGGGGGCCCTTGCTGCGCGGCTCTGCCGCTATTGCATCCGGCGCAGGCGAACGCCAGCGCCGTTACGACAAACGCAAACGTGGCGCGCCGGATTGCGCCCTGTGAACGTATCACGACGCCCGTGACGGATGAATAGAACATATCCAAGGACCACCCGTTGATTTTCGCCGTCCGCTCGGCCAGCTCGTAGCCGGAACCTTCTAACCGGTTCTAAACGTGTACCCTTGTGGCCGAGCGGGTTATCGTGATTTGCGCGTTTGTGATAGCTTACATTCGTCGTCAATTGTCACACATCTTCCGAAGGTACGAGTCCTTGACTGAATCACGCACGCTTGGAAGCAACGGCCCGACGGTCTCGACGATCGGCTTGGGCACCATGGGCATGTCCCATATGTACGGTCCCGCAGACCGGGCCGAGAGCATCGCCACGATCCACGCCGCGCTGGATGCCGGGATCACCCTGCTCGACACCGGAGATTTCTACGGCAGCGGCCACAACGAACTCTTGATCCACGAGGCCCTTGCCGGCCGCAACCGCGACGACGTCGTGATCAGCGTGAAGTTCGGGGCGTTACGCGACCCCGCCGGCGCCTGGGTCGGTTACGACGCCCGGCCCGGAGCCGTGAAGAACTCCTTGGCCCAGACCCTCGTGCGGCTTGGGACCGATCACGTCGACATCTACCGGCCGGCACGCCTCGATCCGAACGTGCCGATCGAAGAAACCGTCGGCGCGCTCGCGGAGATGGTGCAGGCCGGATACGTGCGCTACATCGGGCTCTCGGAGGTTTCGGCCGAAACGATTCGCCGGGCTTCTGCCGTCCACCCCATCTGCGACCTGCAGATCGAGTACTCGTTGATTTCGCGCGGGATCGAGGAGACGATTCTGCCGGCGTGCCGCGAGCTGGGCGTCGGCGTGACTGCCTACGGCGTCCTCTCGCGAGGCTTGATCAGCGGACACTGGACGAAAGACCGCCCGACAGAGGGGGATTTCCGTGCAGTGAGCCCGCGGTTCCAAGGCGAGAACCTCGACCGCAATCTGCAGCTCGTCGATCACCTGCGCACGCTCGCGGAATCAAAGGGCGTCACGGTCGCGCAGGTCGCGATCGCCTGGGTATTGCACCGTGGCGACGATATCGTACCGCTCGTCGGTTCGCGCACGCGCGCGCAACTCGCGGAGGCGCTCGATGCCCTCGACGTCACCCTCGACTCTTCGGAGATCGCCGCTATCGAGGCCTCCGTACCAAAGGACGCCGCGGCGGGCGAGCGTTACCCCGCGCGCGCGATGGCCGATCTCGATAGCGAGCCGCGCCGCAGCGTTCGGCTATAGCCAGGAGTGTCGCTTTGCTAGAGCAAGCATCGGCGATCGTTATGATACAAAAGGCGACGCCGACACCAATTGGGATCGGTACGGCGTGGATGAGACTGCCGTCATTCGCTCGCTCGGATCTCTGAGGGATGACCGTTCGTCCCGCCAACGCCCGTATCGGCCACGTCCGCGTTGGAGCCGGGGAAGTAGCCGCGCCAGGGACGGCTGTCGGGGAACCACCCCAGCGGGACGCACTCATGGTACTGCGCGTCAATGGTCGAGGCGAACTGTGGAACGACCGGCACTACCCTCGTCGGTAGCGCGTGCGTTTGGGCGCGCACCACGGCCTGAATCACGCCGATCACGATACAGAGGCCGAGCAGCGCAGGCGGACTGGTGGGCAGGCGCCGGAGGGGCGGCTTGCAACGGCCGCGGCGGATTTGGGGTTCACAGGACGTGATGAGCCGACCTGATCCTCGTTCCCGAGCCGCCATTGAAGCAGGTACGTACCGCGCCCGCTTTGATGAGATGAAGTTTCTCCATAAGGCCAAGCGCAACGAGTACCAGTTTACTCTCGATAATGGACAGACGATTTCCTTAGGCGCAGTGAACCTGCGTGAACCGTCGGACAAGGCCGGCCTCGATGGGGCTGGACCTCGCGATTCCTGCGAAATTACGATCGAGCACGTCAAGACTGGCCCCACCCTGGTCGGCTATAAACCGCTGTAACCCGCACGCTCGTTAGCTTCGCGGATGGGACTTGCCGGTAACCGCTCGCACCCGTGAGGCGGCAGGCAACCCCAGGAGGGATCGCTTTGCGCATCGGGTCGGTGTTCGGGATCGAGATCAGCGTAAGCCTGAGCTGGATCTTCGTGTTTGCCCTCGTGGCGTGGTCGCTGGCAGACCCGACCGGGCCGCTGCATCGGACGGAGCTCGGGATTCCGGGCAGGATCGTCCTCGGGGTGATCGGCTCGGTGCTGTTCTTTGCGAGCGTGCTCGTCCACGAGCTCGCCCACTCACTCGTCGCCCGCGCGCGGGGGATTCGCGTCCGGGGGATCATGCTCTTCATCTTCGGCGGGGTCTCGATGTTCGAGGACGAGGTCAACGACGCACCGGGCGAGGCGTGGATCTCCGCGGTCGGGCCGTTGACGAGCCTCGTCGTCGGCGCGGTCTTCTTCGGATGCGCGGAGGCGCTCGGACCGAACTCGCCGTTGGGCGTCTTGTTCGGCTATCTGGCGTACGTCAACGTCGCGCTCGCCATCTTCAATCTCATCCCGGCGTATCCGCTGGACGGTGGTCGCGTGCTCCACTCGCTCGTGTGGCGCATCGGTGGAAGCCGCGAGCGCGCGACCTCGATCACGGTGATCACGGGCCGTTTCTTGGCCGGCACGATCGTCGCCTTCGGGATATTCGAGGCGCTTGCGTACAACGTCGGCGCCGGATTGTGGACGACGTTCATCGGCTGGTTCTTACTCCAAGCCGGCAGCGCCGAGCAGACGCGGATCGCGCTCTCGCGAGCGATGCAAGGTCACAGCGCCGCCGAACTGGCGATCTCGGCGGAATTCGCGATCCCCGCGGATGCGCGCGCGAACGGAGCGCTCGAAGCATTCCAGCACGCGGGCATGCGCGCGTTGCCGGTGCTCCTCGGAGATCGGGTCCTCGGCCTCGTCTCGTACGACCAGCTGAGCCAACTCCCCGATGACGAGCGCGAGCGGAACTACGTGACGGTGCTCATGACGCGCGTCGAGGATCTCGACGAGGTCCCGACGACGACATCCGCCGACGACGCGATCGGACACATGGCGCGGAACAAAGCGCATGCCGTCGCGTTGACGAACCCACAGGGAGTGGCCGTCGGCGTGGTGACGCCGGAATCGGTGATGCGCTGGCTCGCAGCCAGCCGTGGTTCTTGAGATTGGCTGTCTTCTCGCGCTCGAAGGCCGTCCCGACCCGAACGCCTAGCGCGGCGACATCCGCTACTTGCCCGTCGTGACGCTTCCGACCGACTGGAGCGAGTAGGTATCGGGACCGGAGATCGCGGCGACCATGTCGAGGACGCCCTTGACGAACGTGCCGGTCCAGTGAAGCGGGCGGCTCTGTCCGATGTCGAGCCAGATGTTCTCGCCGTCGACGCCGCCCGTCACCGTGCGCACGCCGCCGTCGCTAGGGCGGTAGGTGCCCTGTACGATCCCGTTCGGATAGATCGTGAGCACGAGCTGACCGTCGTACTCGCCTGCGTGGTAACGGTCGAACATCCGCGTCTGCAGATTGAAATGCTGAGCAGGAGCGCTGGTCGTCGTCGCTGCCTGCGCAACCAGCGGCAGAGCGAACGCGGCGAGCAGACCCGCGGTCGCCGTCGCGATGCGCATCGTCTTGTTCATGGTACGCCGTACAACCACGCCCGGCTCGACGTCGTTTCGCATGCGTCCTCGTCGACAAGCGCACGCTCGGTTGATAGCGCCGCATCTCGTTGGGAACGTGAACGTCGTCTTCATGCTGCTCCAGAATCGGGTCACGCCGTTCGGCGATCTCGTCGCGGTCGCCGGACGCGGCCTGCTGATGGGAAATCGCGGCGTCCTGCACGATGACGCGCGCAGGATCGTTCGCCCGTGGCAGGTGCGGCGCTGGATCGCTTGCCGTACGGAGTTCCGCGGCCGGTACCGCATGGTCATGCGGCCGCGGCGGTGGACCGAGCTGTTCTTTCTCGACGAAGCGACGGCGTTCGCAGCGGGACATCGTCCGTGCGCGCAGTGCCGGTACGCCGACTATCAGCGTTTTCGCGCGCTCTGGGAAGCGTGTCACGGCGCGCCGGCAAACGCGGACTCGATGGACCGAATGCTACAGGCGGAGCGCCTCGAGGGCCGCCGGAAGCGCACGTATCCTGCGCCGCTCGCAGCGTTGCCGGACGGTGCCTACATCGCACTCGACGGGGCGGCGTGGCTCGTGTGGCGAGACGAGCTGCTCGCGTGGAGTGACGGTGGCTATACGGCGAGGCTGCGACGACCGCGGAGCGGCACGGTCGACGTGCTCACCCCATCCTCGATCGTCGCGCTGCTGAGTGCCGGCTATCCGGTTTCCGTGCACCCGACCGCGCGGTAGGCATCGGAGTCAGCGCCAGCCCCAATCCACGACCTCCGGCATGTCGCGTCCATACTCGCGAATGTAGGCCGCATGGCGCTCCAGTGCATCTTCGCAGAACCAGCGCGCGCCCTCCGGGACGCGGTATCCGTCGCTCTCTTCGGCGCGCCGGAGCGCGTCCAGCGCGAGGTGATAGCGGCTGACCCGATTCAGCACGACCATGTCGAACGGCGTCGTCGTGGTCCCTTCCTCGACGTAACCGTGGACGTGGAAACGGCCCGGCGACGGGCGCCGGTAGATCAGTTCGTGCACTGTGCGCGGATAGCCGTGGTAGGCAAACACGACCGGACGGTCGCCGGTGAAGAGCTCGACGAACCGGCGGTCGTCCGTACCGCTCGGATGCATCTCCGGGGATGCGAGGGCGAAGAGGTTCAGGACGTTTACAACCCTGAGGCGCAGCGTCGGCGCGTGAGCGCGCAGTAGCGAGACGGCGGCCAACGTCTCTTGCGCCATGACGTCGCCGGCGCAGGCGAGCACGACATGCGGATTCGGGTCGTCCGCCGCCCACGTCCAGCGGCTGGCGCCGGCCGCGCTTTGGGCACGTGCCTGCTCGAGGCTGAACCACTGCGGCGCTTCCTGCTTCGGCGCGACCACGACGTTGATACGATCGGTGCTCGCCAGCACGTGCTCCATCACGCACAGCAGCGTGTTCGCATCCGGCGGGAAGTACACGCGAACGGCTTCCGGCTTCTTGTTGAGCACCGTGTTCACGAATCCGGGACCCTGGTGCGAATAGCCGTTGTGCTCCTGACGCCAGACATGGGACGTCAGCAGGAAGTTCAACCCTGACAGCGGCCGGCGCCACGGCGTCTCTCGCGCCATCTTGAGCCACTTCGCGTACTGCGCGACCATCGAATCGACGATCGGCACGAAACCCTCGTACGATGCAAAGATGCCGTGGCGGCCGGACAGGACGTAGCCTTCCATCCAGCCCTCGCAGGTATGTTCGCTCAGCATCTCCATCACGCGCCCGTCGCGCGCCAGCGACTCGTCGGTCGCCACATGCGGCAACACCCATGCTCGCGCGGTCACCGAGAAGACGTCGTCCAGTTTGTTCGACGAGGTCTCGTCCGGGGAGAAGAGCCTGAAGTTCGCGGTGTGCGCGTTCGCCCAGAACACGTCTGCCAGCCAGCCGCCGAGGCGGTGCGTCGCCGAGCCAGAGATCGCTCCCGGTACTGGACACTTGGATGCGTGCGGCTCCAGCGCAGGCAGCACGAGCGGCACGCGGCGCGTGCCGCCGTTGGCACGCGAGTTGCGGCCGATCAGCCGAGGGGTCGGCGGAAGACACTCCAGGATATCCGCTTCCGGCCGGCCCGCCACGTCAAACAGTTCCTCCGGCCGATAGGAACGCAACCATCGTTCCACTGCGAGCCGGTGCTCGGCATTCGTGACCGGATCGCTGATCGGGATGCCGTGCGAACGTGGCGTATCGACCACGGGCTTTCCGTCGATCGACGAAGGCCCGGTCATCCCCTTCGGCGACCGCAGGACCAGGACCGGCGGCGCGATCGGCGCGGCGCACCGCTGCGCGGCGGCACGGCGCTCCGCCAGGCGATCGTACGCGGCGTCGAACGCCCGCCAAAGGCTCTCGTGCATTGCATCCGCCGTCTGCCGGTCGTCAACCCGCACGACGATCGGCTCGTAGCCAAGTCCGCGAAGATAGGCGCGAAGCCCCTCGTCGGTCAGGCGCGCCAGGACCGTCGGACCGGAAAGTTTATAGCCGTTCAGGTGAAGGATGGGCAGCACGGCGCCCGACATCGTCGGATCGATGAACGCGTGCGAGAGCCAGGATGCGGCGAGCGGGCCGGTCTCCGCTTCACCGTCGCCGATGACGCAGGCAACGACCAGCTCGGGATCGTCGAGCGCGACGCCGTAGGCGTGCGAAAGCGCGTAGCCGAGCTCTCCGCCTTCGTGCAGCGCACCGGGCGCGTGTGCGGTCAAATGGCTCGGCATACCGCCCGGCCACGAGAACTCTCGCACCAGCCGCGATGCCCCGGCTTCATCGCGGGCAAAACGGGGATCGAGGTCACCGAGCGTTCCCTCGAGGAAGAGGTTGGCGTAGATCGCCGGCGCCCCGTGCCCAGGGCCAACCACGAGCAGCATGTCGAGATCGCGGTCGCTCACGATCCGATTCAGGTGCGTGTACACGAGATTCAGCCCGGGCTGCGTCCCCCAGTGCCCGAGCACGCGGACCTTGCAGTCGGAGGCTTCGAGCGGGCGCCGCAAGAGCACGTTGTCGCGAAGATAGAGCTGCGCGGCCCCGAGGTAGTTCGCCGTCCGCCAGTAGCGGTCGAGCGCGGCGAGGCGCGCCGGCAAGGGGATCGTCGCCGAGTCCATGATCGTCACGCTGGTATTCTACGCCGCGCGACGGGTCGGCCGGGTGAAGAGGGTGTGAACGCGCACAACGCTTCGCATTCTTGGCCCTTTCTTACGAGGCCGCGACGATGAGGACATGAGCGCCGCGTTTGGGCACATCACCGTCCCGGTCGACGGTTCGACGACTAGCGAACGAGGCGTCGCGTTCGCGCTGGAGCTCGCGCGCGGCGGGGGATCGGTCACGTTCTGCAGCGTCGTCGACCCAATGCTGGTCTGTCTGCCGGCCACCTACGGCGTCGCGGTCGATCCCGGCCCGATGCTCGCCGTGCTCGAAGACGACGCGGCGGAATTCTGCCGGCGTGCCCAAGTCGAAGCGGCCGGCGCGGGGATCGCGGCGGAGGTGCGCGTGCTGCACGGACAGTGCGTCGAAGCGATCGAGTCGCTGGTCCGGCAGAGCGGGTCCCAGGCGATCGTCGTCGGCACGCACGGCAGAACCGGCCTGGCACGCAGCGTGCTCGGCAGCGTCGCGGAGGGACTCCTTCGGCGCAGCGACGTCCCGGTGGTCTCGGTGCACGAAGACGACGTCGTGCGAGAAGGCCCCATCGCGGTAGCGTTCGACGAGTCGCCGGCGGCGCACGCCGCGCTCGAAACCGCGATTTGGATCGCGTCCGCACGCGGACTTTCGATCGCCCTGATCCACGCCTGCGATACGCCGAGCCCGGATCCCGGCCGCGTGAACGCCCTGCTGGCCGGCGCCGCGAAGCGCGTTCACGCGCGCGGCGTGAGCGCCGAAGTCATCGTTCGTGAAGGCCGCGCGCCCGAGACGCTGCTCTCGGCGGCCGACGAGCTCGAGTGCTGCATGATCGTGATGGGCACGCACGGCCGGCCGGCGTTCCAGCGGCTCGTGCTGGGCAGCGTCGCCGCACACGTCGTCGAGCACGCGCGCATCCCGGTCGTCACCGTCCGGCGTACGACCTCGGCGTGAGGCGCTACGCGCCGATGCCGATCCAGCGCTGCGTCATCGTGCGCAGATCGTTCATGCGGACCGGCTTGGACAGGTAGTCGTCCATGCCGGCCGCCAGGCACGCTTCACGGTCTTCTTTGAAGGCGTTCGCCGTCATCGCGACGATCGGCACGTGGCCGCCGGTCGCCTCTTCGGAGGCGCGGATCGCACGCGTCGCCGTGAAACCGTCCATGTTCGGCATGTGGCAGTCCATGAAGACCAGCGAGAACCGCTCGCGGCAGACCGCCTCGACCGCCTCGAGTCCGTCGGAGACGATCTTCGCCGGGACTCCGAGTTCGGCGAATTGGTGCACGAGGATCTCCCGGAGGCTCGAGTTGTCCTCCACGATCAGCACCGTTCCGGTTGTCCCGCGCTCTTCAACGGGCGAGGACACAGGAAGCTGCGGAAGACTGCCACCCTCGACCAGCGTTTCGGTGATGCGGTCGAAGAGCTGCGACTGACGGATCGGCTTGGTGAGCCGTTCGTCTCGGCCGATCGGGATGATGCGCGACGGCCCGAAGACCGGGCTCGCGTGCAGCACTTCGATCGCCGCTGCCGCCTCGGCGTCGTCGAAGTCGACGATCGCGATCCAGTCCACGGTATCGTCGGCGTTCTCATCGGCGTTGTGGGCGCACACCGCGTCCAGCGCCTGCTTCGGCTCGGCCACGCAGAGAGCCGGCATCCCCCACGACTCGACGTAGCGCGAGACGATCTCGCAGAACAGCTCGTCGGAGCTCGCCACCAGCGCGCGCACGCCGAAGACGCGGCGGCTCGACCCGACGACGCTCGGCCGCCCGAAGCGTGCGGTGAACCAAAACTCGGAGCCGCGTCCGGGCTCGCTGGTGACCCCGATCTCGCCGTCCATCAGCTCCACGAGCCGCTTTGAGATCGAGAGCCCGAGGCCGGTGCCGCCGTACGTGCGCGACGCCGAACCATCGGCTTGGACGAAAGGCTCGAACAGTTTGGGCAGCGTCTTCTCGTCGATCCCGATCCCGCTGTCCGCAACCTCGAACCGCACGCGCGCGTACCGGCTCGAGGTCTCGGCCGGAAGCGCCCGCACGACGACGCGCCCGCGCTCGGTGAACTTCACCGCGTTACCGATCAGGTTCAGCAGGATCTGGCGCAGCCGGCCCTGATCGCCGCGCAGCGTCGGGGGAATCAACGGGTCGACGTAGGTGTGCAGCGTCAGCCCCTTCTCGCGCGTCTGCGATACGAGCATCGCGGCGGCGCCGGCGACGATCGGCTCCAGCTCGAAGTCGCGCGTCTCGAGATCGACCTTTCCCGCTTCGATCTTCGAGAAATCCAGGATACTGCTGATGACCAAGAGCAGCGCCTCCGCCGACTCGTCGATCGTACCGACGAAGCCTCGCTGCTGCTCAGTGAGGTGCGCCGCGCTGAGCAGTTCGGCCGCCCCGATGATCGCGTTGAGCGGCGTGCGCAGCTCGTGGCTCATCGTCGCTACGAACTGCGACTTGATCTGCGATGCGTCGACGGCGCGGTCGCGCTGCAGGCGCATCTCCTCGGTGTGCTTGCGTTCCGTGATGTCGATGACGGAGGCCAAGACGAATTCGCCTTGCGGCGTGCTCAGCGGGTTGAGGCCGATCTCGATCGGAACCTCCGTACCGTCGTTGCGCAGCCCGTACAGATCGCGGCCGGCGCCCATCGGGCGCGTACTCGGCGCGAGCTGAAATCCTGCCCGCAATCCGCCGTGCCCGATCCGAAAGCGCTCGGGGACGAGCTTCTCGACCGGTTCGCCGAGCAACTCCTCGCGGGGATACCCGAAGAGCCGCTCGGCCTGCGCGTTCACGAGCGCGATCGCGCCGCTGCGGTCGATCATCAGCATCGCGTTCGGCGCCGCCTCGACGACCGAGCGAAAATGCTCCTCGCCGCGGTTCCGTTCCGTGATGTCGATGACGGCCGCGAGCGTGAAGTCGCCTTGCGGCGTCGCGATCAGGTTGAGCCCGATCTCGATCGGCACCTCGTTGCCGTCCTTGCGCAGCCCGAAGAGTTCGCGGCCGGCGCCCATCGCTCGCGTCGCCGGCGCGCCCAGGTAGCCCCACCGAAGCCCGGGAAGTGCGCCGCGGAAAAAATCAGGTACCAGCATCTCGATCGAGCGCCCAAGCAATTCGCCGCGGTCGTAGCCGAACAGACGCTCGCCCTGCTCGTTGATCAAAGTGATGCGGCCGTCCGCGTCGGCCACGACGATCGCGACTGGCGCCGCCTCGACCACGAGGCGCAGGTGTTCCGGGTCTTGCATATCGGTCTCCGGGCCTCGGTTCTTCAACCGCGCCGGGCGGCGAACCCTCATGTGAACGCCCGTTCCAACGATCTTCCGCCGCATCGGCGACCATGGCGCCGATGACATCCCCCGTCTCGATCGTGCGAAGCATTCCGATGAACTGCGACGCGATCGTGCCGCTGCTGCGGCGGCAGCTCGAGACGTTGGAGGAAGCCTCCGAGCACGGGACGGTCGTGCTGGCCGCGTGGATCCCCGGGGGAGGGCGCGTCGCTGTGCCGGTGCGCTTGCACGTGAGGTATCTTGCGCCGAAAACCCCCCGATTCGGGCTCACGATCACGGCACGAACCAGGCCGGCGCTCTACCCGCGATTTCGAGGCGACCTCGACCTCGCCGAGGCGAGCACCGCCGCAACCAAGGTCACCCTGTCCGGAGAGTATGAGGTCCCGCTCGGGATACTCGGGCGCGCAATCGATGCGACCGCCGCGCGCGGCATCGCGCCGCGCGCATTGGCGGACCTCCTCGACCGCCTTATCGCCGATGTCGTCGCCGACGTAGGGCACACATCGGATGCTGCGGATCGCGCAGGCCGCCGCAGCGAGTAGCCCTCGCCTCCCAGCGCCCGGGCGATCTATCTCGATACGGCTTCCGCGGCAAGAACACCGGGCAAGAGCCGCGCGCCGGCCGGGATCCGAGGAGGCCGCCGAAGCCCTGCGGCTGTCGACGCGGCTATTGCTGAACGCGTCCTGCGACCCTACGCTTCGAACGCTGGCGGAGTACACGGACGGGGAGTTCACGCGGCGCGGCACATAGTATCGGTATGCCGTCCCTGGACCTGCGGACCGCCGCGGCACTCACCTTCGACGAGGTATTGCTTCGGCTCGGGACCTCGCCCGGCGGACTCGCGCCGGACGAGGCCGAGGCGCGTCTCCGGCGGACCGGGCCGAACGAGATCGAGCAGCGCCGCACCAGCGCGTTCGCGATCCTCGGCCGGCAGCTCGGGAACCCGTTTCTGATCCTGCTGGTCAGCACCGCACTGGTCTCGCTCTGGTTGCACGACCGCTCCGACGCGCTGATCATCCTGGCTATCGTCTGCCTCAGCGCGGGATTGAGCTTCGCGAACGAGTTCGGCTCGGAGAACGCGGTCGCGGACTTGCGCGCGCGCGTCCGGCGCAAAGCCGTGGTCGTGCGCGGCGGGAGACGCGAGACGGTCGACGTCACGGAGCTCGTCCCGGGCGACGTCGTGCGGCTCGGGGTCGGCGACGTCGTCCCGGCCGACCTGCGGCTCATCGACGCGCACGATCTCGAATGCGACGAGTCGGCGCTGACCGGCGAGGCGCTGCCGGCGACGAAATCACCTTCGCCGTGCGGGCAGAGCGACTCGCCGCTCGACCTCCCGTCCTGCGCCTTCTTCGGCACCGCCGTCAAGAACGGCGCAGCGAGCGGCGTCGTCGTCGCGACCGGCCGCGACGCGGCATTCGGATCGATCGCGCACCAGCTCTCGGAACGTCCGCCGCAGACGGCGTTCGAGCTGGGGCTGCGCAGCTTCTCGCTACTGCTGGTCCGCGTCACCGTCGTTCTGGCGGCCGCGATCTTCGCGTGCAACGCGCTCCTGCACCATTCGTTGCTGGAGTCGCTGCTGTTCGCGCTGGCGATCGCGATCGGCATCACGCCGCAGCTGCTCCCCGCCATCGTCACGATCAGCCTCTCGGTCGGCGCGCGCCGCCTCGCGCGGCGCTCGGTGATCGTGAAGCGGCTGGTCGCAATCGAGGACCTCGGCAACGTCGAGGTCCTCTTCACCGACAAGACGGGGACGCTCACGAACGGCAAGATCTCGTTTCGCCACGCGATCGATCCCGGTGGGGCGGTCTCCGACGACGCGGCGCTACTGGGCTTGGTGTGCACCGACGTCGTCTTCGACGGGGACCGCGTCGTCGGCGGCAACGCGCTCGATGTCGCGCTGTGGGAAGCCGCGACGCCGGCGCGGCGCGCTGGGGCGGCGAGCTATCGCGTCATCGACCGCGCGCCGTTCGATTATCAGCGGCAGATGATGTCGGTCTTGGTCGACGCGCCGGACGGGCGGCGCCTGCTCCTCGCCAAAGGCGCGCCGGAAGCGATTGGGGCACGGTGCGGGTCGATCGACACGGCGTTCGAGCAGCTCGTCGACGTGCAGCTCGACGCCGGAAACCGAATACTCGCGCTCGCGCAGCGCGACGCGCCGTCGTTGACCGAGCTCCATCCCTCCGAAGAGCGCGATTTGTCGCTTGCCGGTTTGCTCGCCTTCGCCGACGAGCCGAAGGCGGACGCCGCGGCGAGCCTGCGGCGCCTCGAGGCGCTCGAGATACGGCTGAAGATCGTGACGGGCGACAGCGATCGCACCGCGCGCGTCGTCTGCCGCGAGCTCGGTCTGCCGGTCGCGGGCGTCCTCACCGGCAAGGAGATCGCCGCGATGAGCGACGAGGAGCTCAGCGGCGCGCTCGAAGGCACGACGATCTTCGCGCGCGTGACGCCGGAGCAGAAGTCGCGCATCATCAAGCTTCAGCGCGCGGCCGACAGCGTGGTCGGCTTTCTCGGCGACGGCGTCAACGACGCCGTCGCGCTGCATGATGCGGACGTCGGAATCTCGGTCGACTCGGCGACCGACGTCGCGAAAGACGCCGCGGACATCGTCCTGCTCGAAAAAGACCTTGGGATACTCGCCGACGGCGTCGTCGAGGGCCGCCGCATCTTCGCCAACACGACCAAATACGTGCTGATGGGGACGTCGTCGAACTTCGGCAACATGTTCAGCGCCGCGGGCGCATCGCTCTTCCTTCCGTTCCTGCCGATGCTGCCATCGCAGATCTTGCTCAACAACCTGCTGTACGACGTGAGCGAGATGACGATTCCGACCGACAAGGTCGATGAGGAGCAGCTCCAGCGCCCGGCGCACTGGGACATGCAGTTCATCCGGCGCTTCATGATGGTCTTCGGGCCGATCTCGTCGATCTTCGATTTCCTCACCTTCGGCGTGATGATCTTCCTCTTTCACGCGGGTCCCGAGCTGTTCCGGACCGGCTGGTTCGTCGAGTCGCTCGCGACGCAGTCGCTGGTCATCTTTCTCATCCGAACGCGCCGCGTTCCGTTCTTTGCCAGCCGCGCGAGCCGGCAGCTCACCGTTGCGACGCTGGGCGTGGCCGCGGTCGCGCTGGCATTGCCGTTCACGCCGCTCGCTCACGTGCTCGGGTTCGTCGCCTTGCCGCCGGCGTTCTTCGCCGTTCTCGGGCTGATGGTCGTCACGTATCTGGGCTTGATCGAGCTCGGGAAGCGTCTGTTCTTCGGGCAAAGGGCGTCCGAGTCGTGAACCGCGTCTCTTCATCGTCTCTTCTCACGGCTCGGCGAGAATGAACGGGCCACCCAATCCGGAGGAACTCCATGAGATCACGGAAAGCGAACCCCCCGCGCCCGGACGGCGTTAACGAGGAGCACCGTCTCGAAGTCGAAACCCTCGAGCGCGCAATCCACCACGAGACGACTCAGCATGCGCCGAAGCTGCATCCCAACGCGGTCAAAGCACCGCCGCTCGACCCTCGGTCGCAGCAACGCCGCTTCCCAAGGTAAGCGATGCACTCGCTCTCGGTGCGTTTCCCGCTCGCAGCCTATCGCCAAATTGAGAACGGCACGTGAAAGAAGCCGTCAGCCCCTTCACATGATGTTCATTCTCGCGCGGTAGCATCGCCACATGACGAACGCAGCGGTTTGGGTCCGTGGTGCATTCTTCACACCACGGCCGCCACCGTCGAGCATACGGGTGTGGCAGGTCGTGCGCGCAGCGTCCGCCCATGACGGCCGCTGTGGCGACATGGCCTTCACGCTGCCGCTCGGCTCCGGCCGCACCGCGATCGTCATGGTCGACGTCGCCGGCCACGGCGCGACCCGTGCTCCGCTCGCATCCGCCATCGCCGGCGCGATCACAGCGGAACTCCTGGGCGGCGCATCGCCGGCTGCGGCGCTCGGCTGCGCGGACGACCGGCTGCGGAGGTTCGCCGACGAATCGCCGTACGCAGTCGCCTTCGTCGCGCTGGTCCATCCCGCATTGCGGACCGTCGTCTACGCATCGGCCGGCCACGACGTCGCCTTCACGCTCGCCGAGGACGGCCGTCTCCGTCACCTCGGACCGACCGCGCCGATGCTCGGCGTGCCGTACGCGGTCCACGTCTGCGACGCGGTACTCTCCCTCGACGCGGGCGAGACGCTGGTCATTGTGACCGACGGCGTCGCCGACAGCCGCCCCGCCGGCTCGGATGATTTTTTCGGCGCCGAACGGACCGCGTGCGCGGTCGCGCGATCGTTGCGCCGTGGGGGCGATCCCGCGCGAGGTGTGCTCGACGTGGCGTGCGCTCACGCAGGCGGGCGCCAGACGGACGACATCGGCGTAGTCGTCGCCCGCATCGTCGCGGCGGGCGGTGCCGGTGCGGCGAAGCACCCATCGCCGGGCGACGGAATCCTTTTTGCGTGCGAGGATCTAATCTATGGCGCGTGGCCGGCGCAAGCGCCGTTCACGTCGATGATTCGCCGATCTGGACCGAGACGTGGATCATGCCGTTGAGATACCGTTCGTGCGACGCCAATCCGCCCTCGTGCAGAAGCGCGAGCATCGCGACGTTTTCAGGCGTCGTGTCAGCGTGAAGCGTGCGAACCCCGCGCGCGCGCAGCTCGGCGACGATCGCCGTCAGGAGCGCCGTCCCCACGCCGTGATGCTGCTCGCGATCCCGCACGACGAAGGCGGCCTCGGCATCGTGCGGGGTCAGCATGGCGACGTACGCCTCCCCGATGAGCTCGCCACGCGAGTTCTCCGCGATCAGCGCGAAGTCGGTGCCGCCGGCCCGGACCTCGCGGGACAGTTCCGCAACTGCGACCTCGCGCGATACGCCGCCCATGAAGCGCCTCAAGATGGAGCCGGGCGAGAGCGAACGCACCAGCGCGTCGATCCGATCGGCGTCACCGGCGGCGGCGCGACGAACGCGGATCGCCATATCGCTGACCATGTCCGAAGTGTGCGGCATCCCTGTGAACGACTCGCGAAGAGCATTTCACGCGTTCGTCACAGCGCGGTAGGAGGATCCGGCACGCGATCCTCGGCAGCATGGCCGAAGGCGTTCTCCGCCGCCGTGAACGCGGCGCGCGCGAGCTGCCATCCCTCGCGCGCGGCGACGATGTAAACGGCGACGCGCGAGCGATCGCCGGAGATGCGGCCCTCGCCTGTCAGCGAGGCGTTGCGTCCTTCGTCGACCAGGGCTCCCGCGGCGGCGGCGCCCTGCACGCCGGCCGCGCGAATCTCGACCGCGTGCTCGCCCACGCCGCCGGTGAACGCGATGAGGTCGACGCCGCCGAGGACCCCGATCATCGCGCCGATCCCGGCGCGAAGCCGCCATGCGAGCACGTCGAGCGCGAGCCGGGCGTCGCCGTCCTCGCGTGCGGCGAGCAGCTCCCGCACGTCGCCGCTGCGTCCCGAGATCCCGAGCAGACCGGACCGGCGTTCGAGCACATCCTCGAGCTCGCTCACCGTGAGGCCGCCGCGCAGCAGGTGTAGCAGCAAGCCCGGATCGACGGAGCCGCTGCGCGTCGCCATCGGCAGCCCTTCGAGCGGCGTGTAGCCCATCGTCGTATCGACGCTCGCGCCGTCGCGGATCGCGCACAGCGACGAACCGCCGCCGAGATGCGCCGTGACGACGCGCGCGCGAGCGACGTCGATCCCCGCGAGCGCGCAGGCGCGATGCGCGGCGTACTCGTGGCTCAAGCCGTGATAGCCGAGCCGGCGCAATCCCGACCGGGTGAGTTCGCGCGGCAGCGCGTACGTCGTCGCGGCCGCGGGCATCGTGCGGTGGAACGCGCTGTCGGCGATCGCGATCTGAGGCAGCTTTGGACGCAGCCGGCGCACGGTCGCGACGGCCTGCAGCGCGCCGGCGTCGTGCACCGGCGCCTCGCCGGCGACTCCGGCGATCC
>CALEOJ010000385.1 GCA_937910425.1 uncultured candidate division WPS-2 bacterium | reverse complement strand
AGACTTTGATGATGACTTCGCGGAGCCGCTCGCGCGTCAGGAAGAATTTGACGCTCTCGCCGCCGAGCCGTCCGAGCCAATCGCAGCTTGCCGCCGAAGCGGCACGGGCCGCGGCGCACTACGGCGACTACTCCGCGAGCGCGAGCTACATCGTGGCGTTGCCGCACGGCATCCGGCCGTCAGGCTTCGGCACGCAGTACTGCGCCTACCACAGCTCGACCAGCACTGCCGGTCACATCATCGCGTGGACGAACGAACCGTATCTTCCGGACGTCGGCTTCTCGTGCGGCGCCGGTTCGGTGAACAACCCCGGCACGCTCGACGGCGTGTCGATCGTCGGCGGCCACGAGCAGGGCGAGACCGAGACCGATCCGCAGCCGAACAGCGGCTGGCTCGACAGCAGCAACGCCGAGAACGGCGACAAGTGCGCGTGGATGAACCTCGAGAACAACCCGAACGCCGGCGGGTATCCGACCCAGCCGCTCTGGAGCAACGCCAACAACGGCTGCGTCCAAAGCTACTGACCTCCCTCTGTCACCCTGACCCTCCCAGCGTCACCCTGAGCCTGTCGAAGGGTCAGGGTGACGCTTTTTTCGTCGACGAGGGCCGCTGCATCCGTGCGGCGACGCGCGCGACGAGACGCCGCGGTGCGAAGCGGGTCGAGTTCGCGAGCGCATAGTTCGCGATGCCGTCGATCGCGACGACCTGACCGCGTTCCAGCGCGCGCAGTGCGGTCGCGACGACCTGTTCGGGCGTGCGCGCGCGGCCGACGCGCGCTTCGTCGATCCCGGTGAAGAACGCGGTGTCGGTCTGGCCCGGGCACAGCACGACGACCCGCACGCCGTGCGCGCGAACCTCCTCGGCCAGCGCCTCGCCGAACGAGAGCAGGAATGCTTTGGTCGCGCCGTAGGTCGCCATGTACGGCACCGGCTGAAACGCCGCGGTCGAGGCGACGAACACGACCGCGCCGCGTTTGCGCGCGACCATCGTGGGAAGGAGCGCGCGCGTCAGCGCGACGGGCGCGTAGACGTTCACGATCACCTCGTCGCGTTCGCGCTGCACGTCGAGCGCCGCGAACTCGCCGTGTGTCCCGAACCCGGCGTTGTTGATCAGCGTATCGATCTCGATGGAGCGGGCGCGCAGTTCGGCGACGACGGAGTCCGGGGTGCCGGGATCGGCCAGATCGGCGACGACCACCTCGGCGCGGACCCCGTGCGTGGCCGAAAGCTCCGCCCCGAGCGCCTCGAGGCGTGCGGCCGAGCGGGCGACCAGGACCAGGTTCGAGCCGCGGGCGGCCAGAGCGCGGGCGAAGGCCTCGCCGATCCCCGAGGACGCGCCGGTGACGAGTGACGTGGGCATGCCCGGACTATACCGCGTGCCCGGCGAACTCGGTACCTTCGATCATGCAGTTCACGGGCCATGACTGAGGAAGCCCTCTTCTACTACCGGCAGTTCATCCACGACGTCCGTCGCTGCGCCGCGGGCAGCGCGCCGGCCTCGGTCGCCGAGATCGAACGCCGGATCGGCGTCGCGCTTACCGCCGGGCCGGAGCGGCGCGAACGTTCCTGGGCGCGCGTCGTCGCCGCGGTGAACGAGCTGCTCGCCGGCGTCCCGGCGCGCGCCCTCGGCCCTGCCGCGCGGCTGCGTGCGTTCGCCCGCGAGAATGCCGACCTCGGCCGTCCGCGTGACCTCGCGATCACCGACTTCCGCTTCACGACCCAGGCCGACGGCGTCCTCACCGGGCGCGACGGGCGCCGGTACCTGACCTTCGCCCCGATCGTCCCCGCCACGCCGCCGCCGGCCCTCGACGAGATCGTCCCCGCACCGACGCGCTGGGTCGCCGAATTCGCGGTCTACGCGCTCTGCGGCGGCGCCGCGACCGTCGCGCTCTGGTTCGCCTTTATCGTGCCGGTGTAGTGGCCTCGGCGTCGCCGAGCCCGATGCGACGCGCCGTCTTGACCACCGGCGCGTCGAGCGGGATCGGGGCGGTGAGTGCACGCGTCCTCGTCGCGCGCGGCTTCCGCGTCTGGGCCGGCGTCCGCAGCACCGAGGCCGCCGGCCGGCTGTCGGCCGCGACGACGATCGCGGACGACGGCGGGCTGTTCGGGCTGGTGAACAACGCCGGGATCGCGGTCGGCGCGCCGCTCGAGGCGATCCCGCTCGACGCGCTGCGCGAGCAGTTCGAGATCAACGTCTTCGGCGCGCTCGCCGTGACGCAGGCGATGCTGCCGCTGCTGCGCCGTACGGTAGGACGTATCGTGATGATCTCTTCCTGCAAGGCCGCATCACCGCGCCGTTCGTCGGTCCGTACGCGGCCTCGAAGCACGCGCTCGAAGCTCTCTCCGACGCGCTGCGCGCCGAGCTCCTGCCGAGCGGCGTCGACGTCGCGATCGTCGAGCCCGGCGCGGTGAAGACGCCGATCTGGGAGCGCGGCGCGAAGCTCGGCACGGCGCTCGGCGACGCGATGGATCCGGCGCTGCGCGCACGCTACGCGGACGAGATCGCGATGATGCTGCGCGTCTCCGAGAACTTCGCCGCGCGCGGCATCGCGCCGGAGCGGGTCGCCGCCGCGATCGCGCACGCACTCACCGCGCGCAAGGCGCGCACGCGCTACGTCGTCGGTTTCGACGCGAAGGTGCGCCTCGCGATCGGTTCGATCGTCCCCGACCGCGCGCGCGACCGGCTACTGCGCGCGCTCCTGAAACGGATCGCGCTTCGCCAGGATTAGGGTGACACGTGATCCTGCGACTGCTACCGATCCTCGGCATCACCTTCATCGACATCCTCGGCTTCAGCATCTTGATCCCGCTGCTGCCGTATTTCGTGCTGAAGTTCGGCGCGCCCGACATCATGGTCGGGGTCGTGTTCGCGACCTACTCGGTCTGCCAGCTGTTCGCCGGGCCGGTGTGGGGAAACGTCAGCGACCGCATCGGCCGCAAGATGGTGCTGATCGTCTCGCAGATCGGCGCGACGATCGCCTGGGTGCTGATGGCGTTCGCACCGTCGGTCCCGTTCGTGCTGCTCTCGCGCGCGCTCGAAGGGCTCTCCGGCGGGAACATCGGCGTGACGCAGGCGTACGTCGCCGATCTCGTCGAGCCGAAGCGCCGCGGCGAGGCGTTCGCGTACGTCGGTGCGGCGTTCAGCGCCGGGTTCGTGTTCGGTCCGGCGACCGGCGGCTGGCTGGCCGAGCGCTACGGGTTCGCGGTTCCGTTCCTGCTCGCCGCGGCGCTCCAGCTGTTGACGCTGCTGGTGACGATCTTCATGCTGCCGGAGTCGCGCGGCAAGACGCCGGAAGGCGCCCAGAGCGCGGTCGGGCTCGGCGAGATCTTCCACTCGCTCCGCGACCCGGCGGTGGCGCCCGTGCTCTGGCTGCGGCTCATCTACACGCTCGCGATGTACGGCTGGTTCTCGGCGATGGCGCTGATCCTCCACGCCCAGCTCGGCTGGGACGTGGCGCAGACCTCCTACGTGTTCGCGGCGTTCGGCGTGCTGCAGGTTGTGCTGCAGCTCGCCCTCGTCGGGCGCATCGTCGACCGGCTGGGCAACCGGGTCGCGACCAACGTCGGGCTGGCGTTCTGCGTCGCGGCCTTCGCCCTGGTCCCGTTCGCGACGTCCTTCGCGCTGGCGGTCGTGCTGCTGGTGCTGTTCGGCATCGGCCTCTCCATCGAGAACTCGGCCTTCCCGGCGCTGGCCTCCGACGTCGCGCCCGACGACCGGCGCGGAACGGTCCTGGGCGTCGTCTCGGGGCTCGACAGCCTGGCGGGCTTCGTGATGCCGCCGATCACGACCGGAGTACTGGGAGCCTTCGGGGTCCCGCCCGTGGCGGCGATCATGACGACGCTGGTCGTGGCGGCCTTCGTCCTGGGGGTCGCCCAAGCACGGCGGGCCGGCCCGCGGGCGGCCGCGGCAGCGGCCTCGGCGGAGTGAGCCGCTAAACTACCCGCGATGCCCACCCGATATCCGAAAGCGTCCGATCTCTCGTTTCGCCAGGATGGCGAGACCGTGCCCGCTGCGCCCAGCGGGCCCCAGATGCAAAGGATTTGCCTTCGTGAAACGCCTCCTGGTCGCGTCCGCCTTCGTCGCGTCGCTCGCTGCAGCATCGACGCTGGGCGCGCATGCGTCCTCGACGCGCACCGCAGGCGCCCAGATCCAGTGGACCAGCGCCGCGACGGCCTCGATGACGATCGTCACGCAGTACAGCGTCGCTGGGGCGCAGGGCAACGCCGTCCCGACGCTGCTGCCGAGCCTGGCCGGCGTCTGCACCGCGGCCGGCGGCGAGACGAACTTCACGCTGACCTACGGCGCCCTGAACCCGCGGCCGAACGCCGCGATGGGGTGCCTGTACAAGAACGCGATCGCGGTCTCGGTCAATACGAACGACGCGACCGGCTTCACGGTGAACCAGTATCTGGACGCCACGCCGACCAGCGGCGTCGGGATCTGCGCGTACCCCAATGGGGGCGCGTCGTTCCCGCTCGCCCCGGCGGTCGCGCCGCTGACGGCCTCCGGCCGGTCGGGCAACCCCGCTGCCGGGACGTTCACCGGGAACAATCTGACCAGTTGCGCGGCGGGCGGCAGCATCGTCCCGCCGGGCACCGGCGGCGCCTCGAGCGCCGGGACGAACCCCGGCAACCCCGGCGCGCCCGGACTCGAGTTCTACTCGCCCTCCGGCACGAGTCTGGGCCTAATGACGATGGCCGGACCGACCGTCAACGGCGGCGTGCTGGTCAACATGTACGGAGCCGAGGACGTGCAGGTGAACCTGGCCTCCGGCGCCGCCTCGACGACCGCCGGACAGACCGGCACGTATATCACGCTCCAGCTGATCCTGAACTGACCCTTCGATGATGCGGCTGCTCGGGCGAAGCCTGCGCAGCTGGCGCGCGGGCGATGAGTACCGCGTCGCGGAGGACATCCGCTTCTCGCAAGTGCCGCGCACGATCGAACTGCGCAGCCCGGCGTTCGCATACGGCGAGCCGATCCCAGTCGGCGCCGATTCGCCGCCGCTCGCGTGGAGCGGCGTGCCGCCCGAGACGCAGACGCTGGCGCTGGTAGTGGAGGACGTCGACGCGCCGCTGCTCCGGCCGCTCACGCACGCGGTCGCGTACGCGATCGATCCGGCGACGACATCACTCGAAGCCGGGGCGCTCGACGGCTCGCGGGTGACGATGGGCTACAACGGCGCCAGCCGCCGCGGTTACGTCGCGCCGGCGCCGCTCCCCGGCCACGGCGCACACCGCTACGTCTTCACGCTGCTCGCGGTCGACTACGTGCCGCGCTTCGATCAGCCGCCGACACGCGGCCGGCTGCTCGACGCAATCGCCGGCCACGTCGCCGCACTCGGCGAACTCATCGGCTCGCTGGAACGCTAGGCGCGCGCTACTTCTTCACGACGAAGCAATCGGCCTGAACGAGATACACCGTGATGTCTTCTGCAGCGTCTCGCTTGAGCGTGTACTTCAGTAGCCGGTGCTCGCCGGGTGAGAGGTTTGAGAAATACATCACCAGCTGCTTTTGCGATGGGAGGATCGGAAACGTGACGGGACTCTGCTGATCGAGTTGGACCATCAAGAGTGTCTGCGAACCGTCAGCGAAGGCCCGCATCTGGCTGAATTTCGCAATCGCCGTATTTCCGACCATCCTGACGACTCCGCCGTCGACCGACGAGGGCGCGTCGTTGATCAGAAGCGGCCTACACTTCGAAGTCGGCGCGGGCGGCACGGGCAGTTCGTCCAGACCTTCGTACGGGTCGGGCCCGAACTGGGCGATCTGCGTAGCTACCGCGAGCGCAACCGCCGCGAACAGAACAGCCGGGCTCATGGCCTCGTTCCGGCGATCATCATGTCCAAAGCTAGTGCTTCGCGAAGTGCCAGGCGTCGTCGGCTTCGAGCAGCTGGAACGCGTTCTCGATGTCGGGGCGCGTCGCGAGCACGGGGTGCCGTTCGCGGATGATCTCCTGTTTGTCCGGCGGCGCGGCGTCGATGCGCGAGCCGAGCAGCTTCGCATTGAGCGGCTCGACGACGGCCGGATCGACGCGCTCGCGCAGCCACGCGACGACCTCATCCTCATCTGTCGCGTGGGCAACGACTTCGCGCAGATCGTCGACGGCAATGCGCAGCTTGTGCAGCAGGTACGCGCTCATGCTGTCGGGGCCGATCACGATGTAGCCGCCCGGCTTCCCGCCGGGCAGCTCGGCGCGGATCTTGTCGATCGTGCGCGGGAGGAAGTACACGCCGAGCATCTGCTCGCGCGGCGAGCGCGGCGGCCGTGATTCGAGATCGAGCGGTTCCATAGTGTCCCCCTTTAGACGCTGACCCAGCCGGCGTCGGTCGCGATGGCGATCGCTTCGCGGCGGCCGCTGCAGTTCAGCTTGCGGCAGATCGAGTGGATGTGGGTGTCGACGGTCTGGGGGCTGCGCCCGGTTTTTGCGGCGACGTCCTTCGTGCTGGCGCCCTTCGCCAGCAGCTGGAGGATCTCGCGCTCCGACGGGGTGAGCTGCGCGTAGCCGGCGTCCTCGGCGCGCGCGACCGGGAGTGCGACGAGCATCCGCACCAGCCCGCCGAAGTGTTCGGCGCGCAGCCGTTCGAGCGCTGCCGTGAGCGTCGCCAAGGCGAGTCGGGATGGAACGCGGGCGGCGGCGGCCTGAGCCAGTTCGAGTACTCGCCGTACTGGCAGAACGGCGTGCAGCCCGCGAGCTCGACGTCGGTCGGCTTCACGTTCCGGGGCGTTCCCGACATCTCGATGGACGCGGATCTGCAGACCGGGATGATCATCTACCTCGCCGACGCCGGCTGGACGACGATCGGCGGAACGAGCCTCGCGTCGCCGCTGATGGCCGGCGTGTGGGCCCGCGTGCTGCAATCGCATCCGGGCGTGGGGTTCGCGTCACCGGCTCTGTACGGCACGTTCACGAAGAGCAATCTCGGTACGAAACTCCTCGGACCGCCGCCGACGATCAACACGGGGCCGTTCCACGACGTGATCACCGGCAACAACGGTGCTTTCAGCGCCACGCCCGGCTACGACTACATCACCGGACTCGGCACGATCGACGTCGATGCGATGAACGCAGCGATCGGCCAGTAGGTCGCACCGCAACAACCGAACACGGTCCAAGACCTCGCCGCCGACCGCGCCGGCAACGCGTACGTCGTCACGCGACCGTCGGCGAGCAACTTCTCAGCCCCCCAGACGCTGCTGTATTTTTGCCGCCGGTACCACTACCGCGACGACGCTACAGTCGGGCCAAATCGGCAGCGTCGCCGCCGTTCCGTGATCGGCTAGATATCGCCGCTGTCGATCAGTTCGAGGCCGCGCTGGGTGAGCTGGTTCACCGCCGTGCCGAAGTCGCGGAAGCGCTCGTCGTGCGTCTGTCCGCGCACGTAGCGGATGTAGATCTGCTGCAGGATCACCGCGTAGCGGAAGACGCTGAACACGACGTACCAGTGCAGATCGCCGATGTCGGCACCGCTCAGGCGCGCGTAGCGTTCGGCGGCCTCGTGGCGGGTGGGAAAACCGGCGTACCAGGTCGGCATGCGGCCGTGAATCAAACCGGGCACGTCATTGAATTGCGCCCATAGCCCGAGCAGGTAGCCCAGGTCCATCATCGGCTCGCCGCGCGTGCACATGTCCCAGTCGAGCACGGCAACGGTGCGGCGCGGGTCGGCGGCGTCGCGCAGCGTGTTGTCGAGCTTGTAGTCGTTGTGGACCAGCGTCGTGCGCCGCTGCTGCGGCATCGTCTGGCGCAGCCAGCCGACGAATGGCTCCGCCGGCCCGACGTCCGGCGTCAAGGCGTTGTACCAGCGCTCGATCCAGCCCAGCAGCTGGCGCTCGACGTAGCCTTCGGGCCGGCCGAGATCGCCGAGCCCGACGCTCTCCGGCGCGACCGCGTGCAGCGCGGCCAGATCGTCGATCAGCGCCTCGCCGATCCCGCGCAGGACGTCCGGCTCGTTCGCCCACGGCTCGGGGATCGTCTGCCGCAAGCCGATCCCGTGACGCCGCTCCATCACGAAGAAGTCGGCGCCGATGATCTCCGGATCCGTGCAGAGGAGATAGCTGCGCGGCGCCA
Organism: uncultured candidate division WPS-2 bacterium; assembly: GCA_937910425.1. Classification (GTDB taxonomy): domain Bacteria; phylum Vulcanimicrobiota; class Vulcanimicrobiia; order Vulcanimicrobiales; family Vulcanimicrobiaceae; genus Vulcanimicrobium. The sequence continues at coordinate 12,547 of CALEOJ010000385.1, read as the reverse complement.
GCGGGTAGCCCTGGTACAGCGTCGAGAGCACGCGGTGCTCGCGCCGCATGTCGTGCGCACCGCGCACGACCGGACCGAGCGGCGGCCGCCGCAGCACCCACTCGCGGTCACCGAAGCGAACGAGATAGGTCAGGTTCGCGTGGCCGCCGCTGAACTGCCGGATCGCCAGCGGCCCGTCGGCACCCTCGAGGTGCTCGCGCAAGTACGGTTCGAGCCGCGCTCCCTCGAGGCGCTCCTCGGCGCGGACCTCGATCGTCTCCGGATCGACGGCACGGTGCGCGGTCATCGGCGCGGCCGCGACGGGATCGTGACGAGATGCCCGGTCTCGTTCGCGCTCATCAGCAGCCGCCGTCCGGCCTTGATGCGCAGCACGCTGATCCCGGCGTTCGCCAACGGAAACAAAAAGTCGTGATCGCTCGCGACGATCGCGCCGAGCGCGGCGTTGATCGCGCCGGCGTGCGAGACGACGGCGACGCGCGTGCCGGCGTGCCGTTCTGCGATCGCGTCGAGCACGCGCAGCATTCGCGCGCGGACCTGCGCCGACGGTTCGGTCCCCGGGATCCCCGTCCACGAGCCGTCGCGCATCGCGACCATCGCCAGCCACGCGAGCCGGTCGCGCAGCGCCATCGTGCTATCGGTCGCGCCGATCTCGATCTCGCGCAGATCGCGTTCCTCATGCACCTCGAGCCGGCCGACGGCGGCGATCGCCTCGGCGGTCTCGCGCGCGCGCCGGATGTGGCTCGCGTAGACCGCCGCGAGCTCGAGCTCGGCGAACCGCTCGCCCGCGGCCTCGGCCTGCGCGCGGCCGCGCGCGCTCAGCGGGTGCGCTTCGTAGTCGTCGTAGATGGTGAACGATTCGTCGGACTCGGGGACGGCGTCGGCGTGGCGCACGACGTACAGCTCGGCTGCCCCGCGCCGCAGGCTCAGCTCGAGCTCGTCGAGCGGATCGGGTCGGCTCACCGCTCCCCTTTCTGCAGCTCGAACTTGGCGATCGAGCGCAGGTGCACTTCGTCGGGGCCGTCGACGATCCGCAGCGTGCGCGCGTGCGCGTACGCCGACGCGAGGTTCTCGTCGTCGCTCACGCCGCGCGCGCCGAACGCCTGGATGGCGCGGTCGACGACCCGGCAGGCCATGTTCGCCGCCGCGACCTTCACCATCGCCAGCTCGTTGCGCGCGACCTTGTTGCCGTACGCGTCCAGCTTCTCAGCGGCGTCGTACACCAGCAGCCGGTTCTGGTCGATCTCGATCCGCGACTCCGCGATCCACTGCATGATGACGCCTTGCTCGGAGAGCGGCTTCCCGAACGCCGTGCGCGACTTCACGCGTCTCACCATCGACTCGAGCGCTCGCTCGGCGAGCCCGATCGCGCGCATGCAGTGGTGGATGCGACCCGGTCCGAGCCGCCCTTGCGCGATCTCGAAGCCGCGGCCTTCGCCGACCAGCACGTCCTCGGCCGGGATGCGAACGTTCTCGAACGCGATCTCGGAGTGCCCGTGCGGCGCGTGGTCGTACCCGAACACCGGCAGGGCCCGGAGCACCTTCACGCCGGGTGTGTCGATCGGGACGACCGCCATCGTCTGCTGGCGGTGCTTCGGCGCGCTGGGGTCCGAGCGCCCCATGAAGATCAGCACCTTGCAGCGCGGGTGATTTGCGCCCGACGTCCACCACTTGAGCCCGTTGATGAGGTATCCGTCGCCGTCGCGCACGATCTCGGCGCAGATGTTCGTCGCGTCCGACGAGGCGACCGCGGGCTCGGTCATCGAGAACCCGGAACGGATCTCGGCCGCGAGCAAAGGCTTGAGCCAGCGCTCCTTGTGCGCATCGCTCCCGTAGCGCGCGAACACTTCCATGTTCCCGGTGTCCGGTGCGCTGCAGTTGAACACTTCCGGCGCGATCTCCGAACGGCCCATGATCTCGCACAGCGGCGCGTACTCGCGGTTGGTGAGCCCGGCCCCCCACTCGGGTTCGGGCAGGAACAGGTTCCAGAGCCCCTGCGCGCGGGCTTTCGCCTGCAGTTCGTCCATGATCGGCGGCTGCACCCACGGGCTCGGCCCGCTCCGCAGCTGCTCGTGGTAGACGTGCTCGTTCGGGTAGACGTCGGACTCCATGAACGCCTGCAGGCGTTCGCGCAGGGCCGAGGCGGGAGCGGCGATCGTGGTCATGAGCCCTCGTTTCGCGGAAGCTCGCGGATCACCGGCCCCGCCCTCACTTCTGCACCCCGAACAGCTCGCCGAGCCACGCATAGTAGGCGGGCTGCCGCGCTCGCAGCGTCTCGCGCGTCCCCGGCGGCCGGTCGACGTGACCCCAGAGATAGAGGCTCCCGGTGACCGCGAAGAACTCGAGCTGGTTCGAGAGCACATACGCGCGGGGCGGGTAGAGCTGCCCGTCCTTTGCCTCGCCGTAGCTGAGCTTCCCGTCGGCGACCCCGGGTCCGGGGCCTGGGCGGCCACGGCGCCGGCGAGCCCCGGCGGGTCACGTCCTGCCGGAAAACCATCGCGCCTCGCAGCGGGTAACACCGAAGGTGCCCCCGAGCGTCCTGGAGCCCGCCCGCTGACCGCCGCGTTGACCTCGGCCGAGCGCCGCGCGGAGCGCAAGGCCAACCCGCCGCTGGCCATGATCACGCTGACGGTCATGCTCGGGCTGGTCATGGCGATCATCGACGCGTCGATCGTGAACGTCGCGCTCAACGACATGGCCGGGAACCTCGGCTCGTCGATCGACGAGATCGGCTGGGTTGCGACCGGCTACATCCTGGCCAACGTGATCATCATGCCGCTCAACGGCTGGCTGACCGCGCGCTTCGGGCGGCGCAACTTCTACGCCGCCTGCGTCGCGATCTTCACGCTCGCCTCGATCCTGTGCGGCACAGCGACCAGCGTCTGGCAGCTGGTGTTCTACCGCGTGATCCAGGGACTGGGCGGCGGCGCGCTGCAGCCGACCGCGCAGGCGATCCTGTTCGAGTCGTATCCGCCCGCCAAGCGCGCCAACGCGATGGCGATCTTCGGGCTCGGCGCGATGGTCGGCCCCGCGATCGGCCCGACGCTCGGCGGCGTGATCGTCGACAACTACTCCTGGCCATTGATCTTCTATATCAACATCCCGATCGGGATCGCCGCGTTCCTGATGACGCTGGCCTTCATCCGCGATCCCGTCTATCTCAAACGCGACCGCTCGCCGATCGACTACACCGGCCTCGCCCTGCTGACGGCCGGGATCGCGTCGCTGCAGTACGTGCTCGAGCGCGGGCAGCACGACGACTGGTTCTCGTCGACGACGATCGTCATCCTCACGGTGGTCGCGGTCGTGTCGCTGGTCGTGTTCTGCTTCAAGGAATGGTACGATCCGCGCCCGCTGGTCGACCTCAAAGTGTTCAAGTCGCGCGCGTTCAGCGCGGGCAGCACGATCGGGATCGTCACCGGTTTCGGCTTGTTCGGAACGGCCCTCGTCATCCCGCTCTTCTTGCAGAACGTGCTCGGGTTCACCGCCACCGAGACCGGGCTCGCGCTGCTGCCGGGCGCGATCGCGACCGCAGTGAGCATGCCGATCGCCTCCCGCCTCACCGCGAAGGTCGACGGGCGGGCGATGATCGCGTTCGGGATGCTCGTATTCGCGCTGAGCGCGTGGTGGATGGGCTCGCTGTACCAAGAGTCCGGCTACTGGCAAGTCTTCTGGCCGCGCACCGTGCAGGGCTTCGCGCTCGGTTTTCTGTTCGTTCCGCTCTCGACCGCGACGCTCGGTGAGATCGTGCGCGAGAAAATGGGGAATGCGACCGGGATCTACACGCTCGTGCGCCAGCTCGGCGGTTCGCTGGGGATCGCGATCTTGCAGTTGCTGCAGACGCGCTACCAGGACAACGCGTATGCGACGCTCGCCGCCGGCGTCACTCCGGCGAACCCCAGCATCGCGACCTTCCTGCACGACCTGCACGGCAGCGCCTCGCAGCTCTACTCGATGGTGATGCTGAACGCGACCGTGATCTCGTACGACATGGTGCTGCGGCTGTGCGGGATCATCTTCGTCGTTTCGACCCCGCTCGTGCTGCTGATGAACTGGAGAAAAGCCGTGCCGGCCGAGGCGCTCCCGCTCCCCACCGCCGAGGAGGCCGCTCGGGGTCCGGCCTCGCGTTCGTAGGCGCGCGACGCCCGATCCCGAAAGCCCGGAGCGTCACGGGAGGAACGCGATGGTGCGTGTCGGTCGTACCGGCCTTCGGTCGACGCTCGGCGAGCTCGCCGGCGACGAACTCGTCGCCCCGACCGTCCGCGCGATGATGACCGAGACGCTCGCGGTCGCCGCGCAGCTCGGCATCGCCGTCGAGGTCTCGATCGAGCGCCGCATCGACGGGGCCCGGCGCGTCGGCGATCACAAGACCTCGACGCTCCAGGACATCGAAGCGGGCCGGCCGCTCGAGGTCGACTGCATCATCGGCGCCGTCGTCGAGCTCGGCGACCTGCTCGGGGTCGACGTGTCGACGACCCGGCACGTGTACGGCCTCACCAAGATGCTCGACCGCGCGATTCGGCGCGACGCGGAGCGGCTCGCCATCGCCGTCTGAGTGCAGGAGACGCGGCGGGCGGTTCCGAGGTTATGGGATGCGTTCTCTGGCCGCTCCGCTCGCCGCGCTGGCGCTGGTCGCCGCTGCGCCCGTCACGCCGGCGGCGTCCGCCCCGCCCACGTTCGAGCACGCCGGCACGACCTGCGCCCGGCCGCAGTACGGCGGCCGTCAAGGCGTCACGCTGCTGTTCGGCGGCGCCGCCCCGGACAAGCCGACGAACGCGGTTGTCGTGGCACCCGGCGACCCGGTGAAGAACGCGCCGGCGGTGCTATGGATCCACTGGCTCGGCGAACCGGCGACGACGAACCACACCGAGTTCATGAGTGACGCCGAAGCGCTCGCCAAACGCGGCGTCGTCTCGCTGCTGGTCGACATGCCGTGGTCGCAGAAAGACTGGTTCACCGGCGTCCGCACCACCGAGACCGACTACGCCGACACCGTCGCGCAGGTGATCACGCTGCGCCGCGCTCTCGACTGCCTCACGAAGATCCCCGGCGTCGACGCGACCCGGGTCGCGTTCGTCGGACACGACTTCGGCGCGATGGACGGCGCGCTGATGCTGGCGGTCGACGACCGCGCGCGCTTCGCCGTCCTGATGACCCCGACGCTCTCGTTTTGGGAGTGGTACCTGCTCGGGAAGCCGCCGGCGGACGCAGCCGCCTACGTCGCGCAAATGAGCGCGTTCGATCTGCCGGGTTGGCTCGCGCAAGGAAAGCAGAAAGCGACGCTCTTGCAGTTCGGCCAGAACGACGAGTACGTGGCGCAAGCGACCGGGATCGCGCTTCGCAACGCCGTCCCGGACCGCGACCGGACGCTCAAAGCGTACAGGCTCGACCACGCGCTCGACGACCCGACCGCGCACGACGACCGCCGCGCGTGGCTGATCGCGCACCTGGGAGTATGAGAACGATACCGCTGCGCCTCGCGCTCGTGTCGGCGCTGGCGATCTCCACCGCGCCTTGTCCTGCGCCGGCCGCCGGCGCGGCGATCACGCACACGCAGTTCGCCGAGGCGTACGTCGCCTGCAATAATGCCGCCTGGGAAGGCAAATCGCGCGGGCTCATCATGGCGGAGAAAGAGCCGACGATGTCCGACCGCATACGCGGGCTCGATTCCCCGAACGTGCGCGGTTTCGTCGGCGAGGGACTCTACTTCGACGGCGTCTACGGGAACTTCCAACCGCGCGCTGCGGCGACGGTCGGCTGGGCGCTCGCGACGAAGGCGTTCGCCGACCGCGGTGAGGTCGAACCGCGCTTTCACAACCGCGGCGCAGCGATCGCGTTCCTGCGCGACCGAAATTTGAACGGAATCGACGCGCTGAGCGATCGGGAAGTGGGCGCGATCGCAACCGAGCTCGACCTCTCCTCGCACGGGGCCGGCCGCTTCGCGATCACGCCGATCGCGCCGGGCACGCGCCTCGGTGACCCGCTCCACGCCGCCGCGGCGCGCGCAATGCTCGTCAAGGTCGGAACGCACTTCGACGTCGGCAGCAAGAAAACGATCGCGCAGCCGGGCCGCGCTTGCCCGAAGAACGTCATGAGCGGGCTCTTCCGCGGCGCGTCCTGACGGCGCGGGCCTAGGCCTACTTCGTCAGCGCGCTGACGTCGGCCAGCGCGACGTAGTGCGTCGCGTCGAGCGCGTACACGGTGAGCAATGCGGTGTAGGACGTGCCGTCGACCGACTTCGTGAACGTCTGCGAGGATAGCCCGTCCGTCGCGGTGGCGCCCTTGGCGGTCCAGCCCGCGGCGACCACCTGCTTTGCGAGGCTGTCGAACACCGCCGCGCTGCCAAGGGACGATGTGATGCGGGCGCCGGTCGTCGAACCGTCGGTGGCGGGGCCCGTGACGTCGATCGTCACCCCAGGCGACGCCGTGAAGCGCGGCAGCGATTTCGACAATGCGCCGGTTGCGGCGGCCAATACCTGTTGCCGGATCGTTGCGCCTTCGCCGCTGCAGGCGAAGAAGCTGAACCCGCCCAGGCCGACCATCACGTCGAGCGCCGCGGCGTCGGTCCGCGATTTGACGAGCGTGACACCGGCGCGCGGCTCCCCCGGCGAGCACCACGTGTCGAGCTCCGGGATCCGTACCGCGACGCCGCCCGGCACGCCGGACAGCATCTTGTCGAGGTCGGCGTGCTTCCAGCCTGCCGCGCGCAGCGCGTCTTCGTAGTCCTTCACCACCGCATCACGGTTTGGAACATCGTAATACAGCGTATCCGACCACAACGCACCGAACGCGGTGCTTCCCAGCGGGCCGACGTCATGGCGAATGCTGCCGAGCAGCGAACCCTTCGGGAGCGGGATCGACGGCGGTAACTCGGCCGGTGGTGCGTGCAGCGTCACGGTAGCCGTCCCCATGCCGCTCGGATTTGCGGCCCGCGCCGCGAGCCGCAGCGCGTCGTCCTGATCCGACGCGGCTGCCGCGAGCGGCACGATGGCGAGGGCGGCGGCAACCATCCCGGCGAGTCGCGCCCCCGTCATGCTGCGCTCTTCTTGCGCTTCGGCTTCGCGGCGGCCGCCGTGTTCTTCGCCGCGGTCTTGCGCTTGGCGGGCTTCGCCTCGACGGCGGCCTCCTCGTCGTCGTCGGCGCTGCCGCCCTTCTTGCGGCGCGCCTTCGACTGTTCGAGCGAACGCTGCAGAACATCCATCAGGTTGACGACGTTGGTCGCCGCCGGACGGTGGACTTCCGGCGCCTCGATCTCCTCACCGTTCGCGCGCGCCTCGATCATCGCCAGGACGTCTTCCTTGTACTTGTCGTGGAACTCGTCGGGCTTGAACTGCTCGACGCTCATCGTGTCGATGAGCAGCTTCGCGATCTTCTTCTCGGCGTCGGCGACCTTTTCGTTGAGCGCCGGGAAGTCGAACGCTTTCTGCTCGACCAGCTCGTCGGCGAAGTGCATCAGCTCGAGCACCAGCGCTTCGCCGTTCGGCTTCACGGCGGCGATGTGCTCGCGCGAGCGGATCACGACGCGCGCGATCGCGACGCGACCCGAGTCAATCAGCGCGTCGCGCAGCAGCGCGTAGGCGTGCCGGCCCTTCTTCTCGGGCTCCAGGTAATACGGCGTGTCGAAGTACATCGGGTTGATCTGGTCGAGCTCGACGAACTCGACGATCTGCACCGACTGCGTCGCCTCCGGGCGGACCGCCTTGAGGTCGTCGTCGGAGATCGTGACGTAATGGCCCTTCTCGTACTCGTAGCCGCGCACCAGGTCGGCGTACTCGACCTTCTCGCCGCAGACGCTGCAATGCCGCTCGTTGTAGATGCGGCCCTCGTCGTTCTTGTGCAGAAAGTTGAAGCGCAGGTCGTTCGTCCGAACGGCCGTGTAGAGCTTCACCGGGATCGTGACGAGTCCGAAGTTGATCGCGCCGGACCAGATCGCGTGTGCCATTCCTGTCGTTCCCTATTCCCAGAGCGAGCGAGCCTTTGATAGGGCGCTTTCGAGCGATTGGGGCTTCCAACCCTCGCGCCGCCACGGGTCGCCGGTCGTCGCCACGAGCTTGGGCACGTTCGCGATCGTCCACCGCCGCATCTCGGCGGTGGTCTCGCGGGCGCGTTTGCGGCGCATCGCCTCGACCTCGCGCCATGCCAGCGGCATCGACACCGGCGCCCCGTCCCGAGCCCGCACGGTGAACGGCGCGACGTAGGTTTTCCCCTTGCCTACTTGCACCCAATCAAGGTAGACCAGATCCTCGGGCCGCCGCGAGATCGTCCGCTCCAGCGTCGTGTCCTTCGGCAGCACCGCGTGGATCCGGCGGGCGACCAGCTCGGAGACGCCCTTGGCGATCTCGTAGTCGTAGTGCGGCTCCAGCGGCAGGATCACGTGGAGGCCCATCCCGCCGGTCGTCTTCACGTAGGCGCGGATCCCGACGGCGGCGAGCTCGTCGCGGAACGCCAGGGCGACCTTCGCGAGCCGCGCCAGCGGGCACCGCTCGCCGGGGTCGAGATCGAACAGGATCACGTCGGGGACGTCGATCGTCGGCACGTGCGAATACCAGATGTGCAGCGTGATCGCGGCCAAGTTCGCGACCCACACCAGCGCGGCTTCGTCGTCGACGACCAGGTAGGTGACATTCCGCGGCTCACCGGTCGAGGGCGGTATCGTCACCCGCCCGACCCAGTCCGGCGTGTAGCGCGGCATCTGCTTCTCCCAGATTCCGCGCGGCATCCCGATCCCGTCGGGGAAGCGCTCCATCGTCAGCGGGTTGCCGCGCAGGTACGGCAAGATCACCGGCGCGACGGCGCGGTAGTAGCGGACCAAATCGCCCTTCGTGTAGCCGTCGTTAGGGAACAGGACCTTGTCCTGATTGGTGAGCTTGAGTTCGCGGCCGCCGATCGTGGCGACGATCTCGGGACTCTTCGGCGACATTACGGACCGACGTCCCCCTTCGACAAGCTCAGGGTGACAACGTGGTTACGCATCGGGGTCGACGTGCTGGGCGCGTTCGCGCACGACGGTCTTGGCGTCTTTGTCGATCCGCAGTCCCAGGAAGACCGGCTGGCGCAGGATCCCCTCGCGGGTCCATTCAGCGAAGGTGACCTCGGCGACGAGCTGCGGCTTCACCCAGTGCGCCGGCGTGTTCGTCTTGGGGGTCTCGACGAACGGCGAGGTCTTGCGCTCGAGCGGCTTGAGCTTGGCGCTCAGGCTGCGCAGCAGTTTGGCGTCGAATCCGGTCCCGACGTGGCCCGCGTAGTGCAAGTCGCCGCCGTCGTAATAGCCCACCAGCAGTGAGCCGAACTCCTTGCGGCTGCCGCGCGGTTCGGTCCAGCCGCCGACGACGAACTCTTGGCGACGCTTCGCCTTGATCTTCACCCACTCGCGCGAGCGGGTCGAACGGTACGGAGAGGTGCGAACCTTCCCGACGATCCCTTCGAGCCCGCGCTTCTCGGCCAGCGCGAAGAGCTGCTTGCCTTTCGCGATCACGTGCTTGGAGTACAGCACGCCGCAGTCGGGGACGACGATCGACTCCAGCAGCCGTTTGCGCTCCTCGAGCGGGCGCTCGCGCAGATCGCGGCCGTCGGCGTAGAGCAGGTCGAAGACGACGAACGTCACCGGCGACGGCTTGCGGCGCCCCAGCCCGCGCGCCGCGGGCTTGTCGCGCGACTGCAGGGCCTGGAAATCCGGCCGGCCCTGCGCGTCGAGCACGCACAGTTCGCCGTCGACCACGACGGGGATCGAGCGGAACGCGCCGGCGAGCCCTTTCATCTCGGGAAACTGGTGCAGCAGATCCTTGGCGTTGCGCGAGGTTAGCGTGACCTTGTCCTTCTCGACGACCGCGATCGCCCGGTAGCCGTCCCACTTGAGCTCGAACAGCCAGCGCTCGTCGTCGAACGGACCCTCGACCAAGGTCGTCAGCATCGGCTTGGGGTCGCGCGGGATCGGATCCGCGTGCGCCGCCTTCGCACGCGCGCCGCGCTTGACCGCGGTGCCGTCGGCAGACGAGGCGCGATTGCTTTTCCAGATCGGCGCGTCCTTGCGTTTCTGCTGCAACTGCGCGAGCGTCATGCCGCTCTTCACGCTTTTGGCGTTCGCTTCGATCGTCCAGTTCGGGTCTTCGTGCTCGTCGTGGTCCTTGAAGAACAGCCACGGCTCGCCGCGCTCGCCCTCGCGCGGCTTCATCTTCACCAGCGTAAAAAGCCCTTTGAGCTTGTGACCGGCGAGGACGATCTTGAGCTTGCCCTTCGCGATCTGCTCGAGCGGGTCGTCGCCTTCGAACAAGCCGTAGAAGCCCTCGTCCCAGACGATGACCTCACCGGCCCCGTAGTTGCCGTCGGGGATCACGCCTTCGAAGGTGCGGTAGTCGAGCGGGTGGTCCTCGGTCTTCATCGCGAGCCGCTTCTCGCCGGCGACCATCGTGGGACCCTTGGTGACCGCCCACGACGGCATCACGCCGTTTACTTCGAGCCGGAAGTCCCAGTGCAGGCGTGTCGCGCGGTGCTCTTGCACGACGAAGCGGAGCTTCTTGGAAGAAGCCCGCTTGCGTTTTTCGCCTTTTGGTTCCGGCGTCGCCGAGAAGTCGCGTTTGCGAACGTACTCGGCGAGCCGGTCGGTCGTTTTCTTCAGAGCTCTCCGATCGCGGATCAGACGGTCGTGCGGAGCTATCCTTCCTTATCGCGCAGGTCGCGCTTCGTCTTGTCGACCTCGGCCTTGAATTCGTGGCCCGTCTCCTTGACGTGCGAGGCGATGCGGTCGCCGAGCGGCATCTCATCGCCCATCGCGGCGCGCTTCATCTTCTCGCCGCCGGCCAGTACGCGCTGTTTCGCTTCGTCGAGCGCGTCGTGCGCGTCGCCCTTGATCGTCTTGATCGAGTCGCGCTCCGCGTCTTTGTCTCGTTCCATTACTGTGTGCCTCCGCCGGTGGTGGTGGTGGTGGTGGTCGACGTGCCGTTCGTACTGCTCGCGCCGCCCGACTGCTGGATCGTGGTGTTCGGGTTGCTGCGCGACGTGGTGGTCCAGTTCCACGGTTGCCACACGAAGAGCGCGATCAATGCGACGACGACGATGACTGCAAGCAAGCTGAAGGTTGCGAGCGATCCGCTGTCGTCACGAGCGACCGAGCTGTTGCGTTCTTGCATTCGTCGCCTCTCCTTGAGTCAGTGCAACTCTTCGTATACCCAGGAACGTGGAGGATGTATCCCGCGCATCGGTATGGTGGACGTGCATCACAACATGCCGTGTCGCATGAACGTGTTCCAGTACCAGCAACCGTAGATGCCCACCGCCGCGCTCCACGCGATGAGCCCCTGCGCGAGGCGCCATGCGACCCCCAAATTTGTGCGGGTCGCAAGTCCCATCAACGCGAGGAGAAACGGTTCGAAGTCGAGCGCGTGCCGCATCCCGAACTGCGAACCGCCGTTCGCATAGTAGAGAAGCGACGGACCGGCTACCAGCACGGCAGCGATCCACAGCGAAACGACGAGCCGGCGCGGCTCGCGCGCGAGAAACGCCAGCAGCAGCGCCGGGCTCGTGAACCAGAGCGCGGTTCCGAACGCGAGCGGCTCGACGAACGGAAACGTCGTGCGAAATTGCGGCGGCACGACGAAGAACGAGTACAGCTCGGTCGGGATGTTCGCGAGCCCGAACGGCGAGCCGGGTCCGCCCATGAACGGGTCCTGGTGATAGAAGATCGTGTGCCCGGCGTCCCACGGCACGTGCCAGCGCGCCATGTTGTAGGTGACCCACAGCACGAAGAACGGCACCAGCGTCCCGACGAACGCCAGCGCACTGCGGGGACGGCGTTCGCGCTCCCGAAAGCCGTCCCACACCCACCACAGCAGGACCGGCAGCGCCATCACCAGCGTGAAGCGCGAGCCGAGCGCGAGCGCGGTCCAGAGCGCGACCAGCCAGCCGCGCCGTTTCCCGGCCAGCTCGCACAGCGCGAGCAGCATGAAGGCGACCGCCGACGTCTCCGCGACGAACCACACGTCCCCGAGCATCGAGCACCACAGCAAATCGGTGCCGGCCAGGAAGAAGACGATCAGCCAGACGGCGACACGGTTGGTGACGCCGAGCCGCTCGAGGAGCGCCCACCCGGCGCCGCACGCGACGCCGCAGAGCAGCGCGGCGAGCAGCGTCTGGTTGGCGTTCGTTCCGACGAACGCGACCAGCGGGAGCATCAGGATCGCCGGCACCGGATCGTTGACGACGTAGCGGTGCCCGTCGAACAGGACCGCGTCGATCTCCGGACCGGGCCAGACCGGATCGATCCACAGGTGTCCGTGCAGCATTTGGCTCGCCAGCAGGACGTAGTTGTCGTACGGCGTCACGCGACCGTGCGCGAACGCCAGCGCCACGATCGCCCCCAGCAAACCGACCAAGACGGCATTCACGGCGGAAGGATCTCGTAGACTTGCGGGGTTCCGCCGGTGAGGCGGCGAGTGCGGAAGCCCCGGAGCTGCGGCTCGCCGTCGGAGACGATCGTCACCTGGCGCTCGCGCATCCAGCGTGCGTACGCACCGCGGTTGTCCTCCGGAAGCGCGCAGACGAGGATGCGGGTGCC
>CALEOJ010000384.1 GCA_937910425.1 uncultured candidate division WPS-2 bacterium | reverse complement strand
GCGACGTCTTCGTCGCGGCGCTCGTCGCGCCGACCCGCGACGGCAGCGTCCCCGCGCCGGTCGACGCGCGCTCGGCGCTCGCGCGAATCGCGGCGACGATGGAAGCGGCGACCCGGCTCGAGGTTCGCACCGGCTGGACGACCTACGAAGGCACCGATACCGGTGCGATCGAGGCGCTGGTCGAGCGCGCGCTGGTACGCGGCGTCCAGGAGCGCGAGCGGTATGCATTCTTCAGCTCGCTGGGTCACGAGCTGCGAACGCCGCTCTCGTCGATTCGCGGCTACCTCGAAACGTTGCTCGACGACGGGGTCGACACCGGCACGCGCGAGCGCTTCGTGCGCATCGCCTACAACGAATCGCTGCGCTTGAGCCGGCTGGTGGAAGGGATGTTCGAGATCTCGTTGCTCGATCTGCACGCCGCAATTCCGGTGCCGTCGAGCGGCTGGCTCGCGCACGCCCTCGACGCCGCGAAGGACGCGTGCGCGGCCGGCGCCGCCGCGCGCGGCGTGTCGATCGTGTTCGACGATGCGCCGGACGTGCGCGTAGCGATCGACGCGGACCGGCTCACGCTGGTGCTCGTCAATCTGCTCGACAACGCGGTGAAGCACGGCCGGCCGGGCGGCGGCGTCTTCGTCGGCGTCCGCGTGGACGACCACCGATTCGTACGGCTCACCGTCGACGACGACGGACCGGGAATCGCCGCCGCGGACCGCGAGCGCGTTTTCGCGTTCGGTGACCGCGGCGCGACCGAGGCGGACGGCAGCGGAATCGGTCTGGCCCTCGTGCGGCTGATGATCGAACGCGCCGGCGGCCGAATCGACCTGGAGAGTTCGGCGCTCGGGGGCGCGCGTTTTACGCTGACCATCCCGCGAGCATCAGGTTCCTGCGTCGCGCTAGGCCGATAGCGACGCAGCGATGACGTTCGAGCAATCAGGGGCAGCGCGCCGTGAAACCGCCGAAGTCGCGCACCGGCGCGCGTACGCGGCCGATTGGGCCTGGTTCGGACCGTACGAAGCGCGCCTCGAGGAGCTCCATCACGAGTTGACCCTGGCCGTATCCGATCGTCACGACGGAAAGGCTTACGCCGTCTTGTCGCCGCCCTTCGCGCCGCGCGCCCCGTTTGCCTGAGCGCGGAAGCGGTACGGGGCAGTATTGACGCGCGGATTTACCCGCCTGGACAAGGGTTCGGACAGAGCTTGGCTTGGAACTGTTTCGCAACGGAGAGCGGGATACCGTAGCGCTTCACCATCATGGATGCGTAGGTGACACCCCCATCTGTTCCCAAGAAGCGCCACGCTCCGTTCTTCAAGTGCAGCCACGCGTTACCCTCAGCATTGCCGCCGCCCGTTCCAAAGGAGCATTGCGCCCACGTCTGTACGAGGAAGCAAGAAGGCTGCTCGATGTCCGTGTTTCCCACCGACCGGAAGTGCGCAACCAGCGCCGACACGGCCGCCTTCTGCGCCGGCGTCGCGGCGTTGGCCGGAACCGTTGCCAACAGGGTCAGCGTCGCGATGAATGCGAGTACCTGTCTCACGAAAGACGCGCGGTTTGACATATGGAAACTCCTGCTCTTGACCTCGTCGCCGGTTCGGGATCGCTTTGCCTTCGCCTTCGAAGTTACCGGCGCGCGCGACCCCGCGGGCGCCTTCCGCTGACGGAGCTGCTCGCCGGACCGCGAACGGAACCGAACTTGACCTCTGCCGCCCTTCCCGGCCCGCCAGCCGAACGAACCGAAGACACATTCGCCCTCGTCGGCGCCGGCCCGATCGGCCTGGGGGTCGCGCGTGCCCTGAAGCAGCACGGGATTCCGTACGTGCAGTTCGAGAGCGCGAGCGAGCTGGGCGGCAACTGGCGCGACGGCGTGTACGAGACCGCCCACATCATCTCGTCGCGCAAGACGACCGAGTTCACCGACTACCCGATGCCGTCGGACTATCCGGACTTCCCGAGCGCGGCGCAGATGCTTGCCTACCTTCAGGAATACGCGCGGCACTACGACCTCGCCCCGCAGATCGCTTTCGAGACGACCGTGAGCGACGCGCGACCCGTCGTGCGCGATGGCGAGGAACGCTGGGAGCTAGCATTCGGCGACGGCACGCGCGGCGTCTACAAGGGCGTGATCGCGTGCATCGGTCATCATTGGAACCGCCGCTGGCCGTCGTATCCGGGGACGTTCGCCGGCACGCTGATGCATTCCAAGGACTACCGCACGCCGGAGCAGCTCCGCGGCAAGCGCGTGCTCACGATCGGCGGCGGCAACTCCGCCTGCGACATCGCTTCAGAAGCGGCCCGGGTCGGTGCGTCCTCGCACATCAGCAATCGGCGCGGCTACTGGTTCTTGCCCAAGACGCTGTTCGGTGTCCCGCTGGTCGAGCTCATCCGGCCCTGGATGCCGCTGTGGCTGCAGCGGATCTTCCTGCGCACGGCCCTGGCCGTTTCGGTTGGCGACTACCAGCGGTACGGCTTGCAGAAGCCGGACCACGCGATCTTCGAGCACCACCCGACGCTCAACAGCGAGCTGCTGCACTACATCAAGCACGGCCGCATCACGCCGCACCCCGACGTTGCGCGCTACGACGGCGAGTTCGTCGAGTTCGTCGACGGGAAGCGCGAGCGCTTCGACGTGATCGTCGCGGCGACCGGATTCCACCAGACGATCCCGTTCCTCTCGGCCGAGCTCGTGCCGATCGAGGGGCCGATCGTGAAGCTGTACGGCTCGATGATGAGCGATCGCTTCCGGAACATGTACGTGTTCGGCTGGTCGCAGGCGCGCTACGGGTTCGGGCCGATCGTCTCGCCCGGCGCCGATCTGCTGGCCGAGGTGATCCTGGCGCAGGCCCGGATGCGCCATCCGATCGGCGCCGTGCTGAAGAAGATGGGCGCGAAGCTTCCCCGCACGCACTTGGTCGATCCGCACGCAGCGATCCGCCAGATCCGGCGCGCGCGCAAGCGTTTGCCGATGCTGGCGAAGTTGGAGAAGGTCGTGATGCGTGACCGGCCCGCGCCCGGCACCGCTGCGTGAAGCAGCTCTCCGGTGAGGTCGCCGTCGTCACCGGCGCGGCCTCCGGGATCGGGCGCGCCCTGGCGCTGGCATTAGTGCACGAGGGGATGACGGTGGCCCTCGTCGACCGTGACGAGCACGGCCTGCGCGAGACGGTCGCCCTCGTTGCGGGCGCGGGCGGCGTTGCCACCGTGCACGTCGTCGACGTCGCCGACGAGGCTGCGGTGAACGCACTCGCCCAGGACGTGCTGCGCGAGCACGGACGCGTCGGTGTGCTGGTGAACAACGCCGGCGTCTCGATCTTCGGCACCGTGCAGGAGCTCGCGAGCGACGAGATCGCGTGGCTGATGAACGCCAACTTCTGGGGTGTCATCTACGGCACGAAAGCGTTTCTGCCGGTGCTGCTCGCGCAGCCGGAGGCGTGCATCGTCAACGTCTCGAGCGTGTTCGGGCTCTGGGCTCCGCCCGGGCAGGCGGCCTATGCGGCCAGCAAGTTCGCGGTCCGGGGTTTCACCGAAGCGTTGCGCGCCGAGCTGGCGGGGACCAACGTACACGTCGTCACGGTGCATCCCGGCGGAATCAAGACCGCGATCGCGCGCAACGCGCGGGTCGCGCGTGCCGCCGACCCCGTGCTCGCCGCGACGATGACGAAGACCTTCGACGAGCGGTTGCTGACGACGCCGCCCGAGGAGATGGCCGCGGCGATCGTGCGCGGGATCAAGCAGCGCCGCGACCGCGTCGTCGCCGGTAAGGATGCCAACCGCATCGACGTACTGATCCGGATGTTCCCGACCCGAGCGCCGCGCTGGTTCACCCGCCGCGTGCGCCGCAGCTAGCGCATCAGTCAGGGATCGAGAGGCGTACCGGGTCGCTGCCGTCGTGGAAGTGCAGGACGATCTCGCCGTCTGCGTTGCGCACGACCGAGGCGGGGACCGTTCCGGGCGGCGCGTGGACGTTCGTCGGCGCCGCGGGGCGTTTGCGGCTCGCGAGCCGCTCGCGCAGGCCCGCCATCGCGACGTAGACGACCGGGACGACGAACAGGTTGAGCACCGTCGAGAGGATCATCCCGCCGAACACGGCCGTACCCAGCGAACGCCGGCTGGCCGCGCCGGCGCCGCTCGCGAGGACCAGAGGCACCGTCGCCAGGATGAAGGCGAGAGAGGTCATCAGGATCGGCCGGAGGCGCGTCTGCGCCGCATCGCGCACCGCCTCTGCGGCGGTCAGACCCGCCCTGCGGCGCTGGTTCGCGAACTCGACGATCAAGATCGCATTCTTGCTCGCGAGCGCGATCAGCATCAAGTAGCCGACCTGCGCGTAGAGATCGCTCGGCAACGAGCGCAGGTCGAGCGCGAGGATCGCGCCCAGGATCGCGAGCGGCACGGAGACCAGGATGATGATCGGGTCGGCGTAGTTCTCGTAGTTGGCCGACAGCACGAGGAACACGCACAGCAAGCCGAGGCCGAAGATCACCAGCGCCTGGCTGCCGAACTCGATCTGCTCGAGCGAGATCCCGGTCCACTCATAGCCCGTACCGGGCGGGAGGCTCTGCGCGGCACTCGTCATCGCCGCGAGCGCTTGACCCGAACCGAAGCCGGGCCCCGGCACGCCGTTGATCTCGATCGAGCGCAGCAGGTTGTAGTGGGTGATGATCGGCGCGACGCGTTCGATATGCGTGTGCACGAGCGACGCGAGCGGGATCGTCGCGAGCTCCGGGCCCGTACCTGCGGTTCGCACGTAGATACGGTCGAGCGCCGCGAGCCGGTCGCGGAACGGCGTGTCGGCCTGCACGTACACGCGGTAGGAGCGGTTCAAATAGTCGAAGTCGTTGACGTACTGCGAGCCCAGGTAGACCTGCATCGCCGAGAAGACGTCCTGCAGCGGGACGCCGAGCGCGGCGACCTTCGACCGGTCGATCTCGACCACCAGCTGCGGCGCGTCGTCGCGGAACGTCGTGGAGACCTTCCGGAGGACCGGATCCTGCCCGGCCGCGCCGATGAGCTTGCCCGCGGCCGTCGTGAGCGCCGGGATTCCGACGTTGTCCTGATCCTGGAGCTCGAACTGAAAGCCGGCGAGGTTACCGATCCCGCGGATCGCGGGCGGATTGAAGGCGAGGACCTTGGCGGCCGTGATCGCTCGGAACTGCGGTCCGAGCCGCTGGATCACGCCGTCGGCGGATGCGGCGGCGGTCGTCCGCTCGTTCCAGGGCTTCAGCGAGACGAACATCAGCGCGCGGTTTGGGGCGTTGATGCCGAACTGCGTTCCGTTCGGCTCGAAGACGATCGAAATCTCCGGATACTTGTTCAGAATCCCTTCGATGCCGCGAGTGACGCGCTCGGTGTCGGCGAGCGAAGCGCCTTCCGGAAGCTGGATCGTGACGTAGAAGTAGCCGACGTCCTCGTCGGGGAGAAAACCGGTCGGAATCGTTTGGTACGCGAAGTACGTCCCCGCCAGCCCGAGCGCGAACAGCGCCAGCACGAGAACGCGCCATCGCATCAGCGCCGGCAGGATCGCGTGGTAGCCGTTGCGCGACGCGTCGATCACCCGGTTGATCGCACCGTAGAACCCCGTCCGGTGGATGGTGTGCTCGCCGAGCAGCAGCGCCGAAAGCGTCGGCGTGAGCGTCAGCGCGACGAACAGCGAGATCGAGATCGAGCATGCGATCGTGAGCGCGAACTGCTTGTAGAGCTGGCCGGTCGTCCCCGAGAAGAACGCGACCGGGATGAACACCGCCAGCAGCACCAGCGAGCTGGCGACCACCGCGCTCGTGATCTCGCGCATCGCCGCCGCCGCCCCGGCGAACGGTTCCATCCCCTTCTCGTTGACGAACCGGGCGATGTTCTCGATGACGACGATCGCGTCGTCGACGACCAGCCCCGTCGCGAGCGTCAGGCCGAACAGCGTCAGCGTGTTGATCGAGAATCCCAGCGCCTTCATCAGCGCGAAGGTGCCGATCAGCGAGACGGGGATGGTGATCGCCGGGATCAGGGTCGTCCGCCACGACTGCAGGAACAAGAAGACGACCGCGATGACGAGCACGATCGAGATCGCGAGCGTCTTGAGGACCTCGCGGATCGACTCGCCGACGAACGGCGTCGCGTCGAATCCGAACTGGTACGTGAGACCGGGCGGAAAGTGCTGCTCCAACTTGGTCATCGCCGCGCGCACGTCGCTCGCGACCTGTAGGGCGTTCGCGCTCGGCAGCGTCAGGACGGCGATACCGATCGCGTCCTTGTCGTTGAGGCGGAGATCCGTCGCGTAGCTTTCGGCACCGAGCTCGACACGGCCGACGTCGCGCAGCCGGACGAACCCCGCGTCCGGATTCGCGCGCAGGATCAGATCGCCGAACTCGGCCGCCGTGCGCATCCGCCCGATCGCCCGCACTGAGATCTGGTAGGGCTGGTCGGCCGCGATCGGAGCGGCGCCGATCGAGCCCGCGGCGATCGTCACGTTCTGGGTCTGCAGCGCCGCGACGACGTCGGATGCGGTGAGATGGCTTTGGTTCAGCCGGGTCGGATCGAGCCAGAGGCGCATCGCATACCGGCGCTCGCCGAAGATGCGCACGTCGTTGACGCCGCGGATCCGCTTGAGGACGTCGACGATGTTGTTCGCGGCGTAGTTGCTGATGAAGATGCGGTCGTAGCGCGTGTCGCTGGACGCAAGGCCTATCGCCATGACGAACGTGCCGCTGTTCTTGGTCACGGTCACGCCGGTTGCGCGGACCTCGGCCGGCAGCCGCCCGATCGTGTTGTTGACTTGGTTTTGGACATCGTTGGCGGCGAGGTCGATGTTGCGGTCGAGCTGGAACGTGCACACGATCGTGCTGGTCCCGTCGCTGGTCGTGGTCGACGTGATGTAGCGCAGGCCGTCGACGCCGTTGATCGCCTCTTCCAGCAGGGTCGTGACCGACGCCTCGGCGGCCTGCGCGTTCGCGCCGATGAAGTTCGTGGTCACCGTGACGACCGGCGGCGCGACCTGCGGGAACTGCGCGACCGGGAGGGTCGGGATCGAGATCAGACCGGCCAGAATGATGAAGAGCGCGCAAACCGATGCAAAGACGGGCCGGTGCAGGAAGAAATCGATCACGGGCTGCTCTTTTCGACCTCTCCGCTGCGATAGCCGCCTGGAGGCCACCGCCCGGCCGTCGAAAGGGCGGCGCCGATGGAAAGCAAGCGGCTGGGGAGGCGAACGGCGGCGGTGGTCTTCGCGATCCTGGCGGCGCCGCCGCACGGCGTGATCTTCACCGAGCGCGCCGCGCATCTCCGCGACCACCCCGGCCAGATCGCGCTCCCCGGCGGGTCGGTCGATCCCGCCGACGGCGGAGACCTGCGCCGCACTGCGCTGCGCGAGCTGCACGAGGAGGTCGGGATCGCGGCGGAGCGCGTCACGATCCTCGGCGAGCTACCGATGGTGCAGCAGAGGCGCGCGAACAACTTCGACGTTACCCCGTTTGTGGCCACCGTCGCGCCCGGTCCGCTGACGATCGACGGGTCCGAGACCGCCGCGGTCTTCACGATTCCCCTCGCCGTCATCATCGAGGAGCTGACCCACGGGACGGTCGCGGTGGGCGAGGTGAGCGTCGAGACATATCTGCTCGACTACGAGAGCCGCCGCGTCTGGGGACTCACCGGGCAGATCCTGCGCAAGTTCATCGAAGCGTGGAACGATCCGGCGAATCCGCTGCGCGCAGCCGTCGAAGCGACGCTGATCGCGTGAGGCTCGCGTGCGCGTACTCCGGACAATCACGAAACGGCATTCGTGGGCGCACGGTGCCAACCACTTGGCACTAGTGTCGGCTAGGGTCGACTGGTGTCGTCGTCCCCTACTCGTTTCTTGGGCCAGCTACGATGGCTGCATAAGGTGCGGCTGTATCCGACGTGCCGTCAGGAACGCGGTCTGGTGGAAATGCTTCGTGTAACACGCGAGCTTTACAACGCACTGCTGCAACAACGCCGGGATGTATGGACGAGCCGGCGCGTAGCGATCGGGCATAAGGCGCAATATCGGCAAATCACCGAGCTGCGATCGGCCGAACCGCGCTTCGCGTCGATCAATCGCGAATGTGAAGACGCCGTGCTGCGCCGCCTCGATCTGTCATTTGCGGCGTTTTTCCGGCGCCTGAAACGCGGCGACGTGCCCGGCTATCCCCGCTTCAAGCCGGCTTCCCGCTGGAGCCAGCTCGAGTTTCCGCACGGCGAGCGGTTGCGGCTCGACGATCCGCAGCAGAGGTTGCTCGTTCCGGGCGTCGGGTCAATTCGGCTGCGGAAAGGGCGCCGGATCCCGCTAACCTTCGGGCGCGCGTTCTTGACCACAAAGAACGGTCGTTGGTACGCTGCATTCGAGTGCCATCGCGACATTGAGCCCATACCAGCGACCGGCCGTCGGGTCGGGATCGACCGCGGCGTCAGGGTTCTTGCGGCGACTTCGGACGGCGAGTTGATCACGAATCCTCGGCATGCCGACCGCCTGCGTTCGAAGGTGGAGCGGCATGCGCGTACGCTCGAGGAGCGATCAGATCGCGATGCCGGCGGCCGGGTGACGAATTGCCGGGACCCGCTCCGAGCGGCGGCGGCCCGGCGCCTCTCGCGCGCCAAGACACGGGAAGCCAATGCGCGTCGCGACTGGCTCCACAAAGTCAGTAGGCACCTCGTCGACCGCTACGATCTGATCGCGTTGGAAGACCTCTCGCTGCGCGCGATGGCGCGTTCCGCGAGAGGAACGATCGACGAGCCGGGAAGAAACGTTGCGGCTAAATCCGGTTTAAATCGCGCGCTGCTGGACGCCGGATTCGGGACATTGGGGACGTTGATTCGCGAGAAAGCGGAGTATCTGCTCGCGTCGTGATCTTCGTCGACCCAAGATATTCCTCGCAGACGTGCACCGCGTGCGGTCACGCCGCGAGGGAAAGTCGGAAGGGAGACCGCTTTGTTTGCATCGCATGCGGTCATGAAGCCGACGCGGACGTCAACGCGGCGTGCATCATCCTTCTGCGGGCGGAGTCGCCGCCCATGAGGGCACCGAGGCTTGCTCAGGGCAGATCGCAGGATGCGGCCTGCCCTCGCCCACGACGAAAGTCGAACCACCACTCCAAGCGTGCACCCGATTACGACGGCGGCCGGATCGCCATGCGGCGGAACGGCGTCCGCTAGTCTCGAAGGACGGGGCGGCCGTGTATGAACGAGCGCTCTCACCTTCCCCGCAGGCTGCTGATCGCGGTGACGCTGCTGGTCGCCGCCGTCGTCGTCGGAACGATCGGCTACGCCGTGCTCGAGCGCTGGTCGTGGTTCGACGCGCTCTACATGACGGTCACGACGATCACGACGGTCGGCGGCGGCGAGCCGCCGGGTGCGATTCTCGACGTTCCGGGGAAGGTGTGGACGATCGTCGTCGTCGCGTTCGGGTTCGGCGCCCTGACGTATACGGTCCTGGCCGGCTTCGGATTCATCGTCGAAGGGCATCTGGGCGCGGAGTTCTCGCAGCGCCGCATGCGCACGCGCGTCGCTAGGATGCGCGATCATTTCATCCTGTGCGGGTTCGGACGCGTGGGGCGCGAGATCGCGCGCGACTTCACGACCGAGAAGATCGCCTTCGTGGTGATCGACATCAACCCGAACTCGCTCGACCGCGCGGCCGCCGAAGGCTTCACGGTGGTGTTCGGCAACGCCGCCGACGTCGCGACGCTCCAGGCGGCCGGGATCGACCGCGCACGCGGTCTGGTGACCGCGGTCGACGATGACGCCGACAACATCTACGTCACGCTCTCGGCGAGAGTGCTCAAACCCGATCTGTTCATCGTCGCCCGCGCGAACGCGGAGGACGCGGAACGCAAGCTTCGGCTCGCCGGCGCGGACCGCGTCATCTCCCCGTACACGATCGGCGGACGCCGCATGGCGAGCCTCGCGACGCGCCCGACCGCGGTGGAGTTCGTCGATACGGTGCTCTCCGCCGACAACGGCCAGCTGCTGCTCGAGGATATCGCGATCAAGACCGGGTCGGCGTGGATCGGACGCGCGCTGGTCGAGCTGTTCCCGGGCGGCGACGAGGCGTTCGTCCTGGCGCTCAAACGCGAGGGCGCGATGCGCTTTCGCCCGGCCCCGGAGACGCTGCTCGCGGCCGGCGACGAGCTGGTCGCCGCCGGACCGCCCGAAGCAATCCGCGCCCTCGAACAACGGCTGTGATCGTCAGCATCGCGCGCGAGCTCGGCGCCGGCGGCCTGAGCGTGGGAGAAGCGATCGCCGGTGCGCTCGGCGCGCCGCTCCTCGACGAGCGCAGGTTCATCGAGATTCTCTCGCTACGCCACGGCCTGGCGCCGGAAGTCGTCGCCGAGCGAATCGAACGTCCGCCGAGCGCCGGCGAGCAGCTGATCTCCGATCTCGCGGCGGCGACGGCGATGCTTCCGATCCCGGCCGCGCAGTACCACTCGGCCGAATTCATCATCGACACGGTGCGCGAAACGGTCATCGAGCGCGCTCGCGCCGGACCCGTCGTCGTCATCGGGCACGGCGGCGTGAGCCTGTTAGGCTGGCGTCCCGAAGGGATCCCGGTTCTGGCGATCTTGCTGCGCGCCGGTCGAGCATGGCGGATCGAACAGCTCGCGCGCCGCTACGCGATCGCGCACGACGAAGCGCGAAGGCGGATAGAACGAACCGACGACGCGCGCGCCCGCTACCAGCGCCACTACTTCGACTCCGACGTCTACGACAGCCGCCAATACGACCTGGTGCTGAACACGGAATCGCTCGGCGTGGATCTCGCGATCGCGATCGCGACCAGCGTCGCCACCGCATTCGCGGAGCCGGCGCGATGACGGACAGCATCGACGTTCCGGAGCTCGACGCGAACTCGCGCATCGGCGATGTCGTGCGCGCGGCTCTGGCGGTGTCGGTCGAGACCCTCGTCCGCGAGGACGCGGCGCTGCGCCTCGAGGCCGACGAGGAGGCGGTGCACCGCGCGCGCGTCTCGGTCCGCCGGCTACGGAGCGATCTGCGGACGTTTTCGCCGTTGCTCGACGAGACGTGGGCAGGTGGGCTGCGCGAACGCAGCCGCTGGCTCCAAGACGGCTTCTCCGCGGCCCGGGACGCGGACGTCTTGCTGATGCGATTGCGCCGGCAATCAGCCGAGCTTCCCGACGCCGACGGCCGCGGGCTGGAGGCGACGCTGGCGCCGCTGCGCGCGGCGCGTGAAGCGGCATACCAGCGCCTGCGCTCGATGCTGCGCGAGCCGCGCTATCCCGCGCTGCTGCAAGAGCTGGTCGACGCCGCGAAACGTCCGCCGTTCAACGCGAACGCGGACGCCGCCGCGCGCAGCGTCATCCCGGAGATCGTCGCAGGCGCGTGGTCGACACTGCGCAAGCGCGTGCGCAAGCGGACGCGTCCGCCGACCGACCGCGAGCTTCACCGCATCCGCATCGCGGCGAAGCGCGTGCCCTACGCCGTCGACGCGGTCGCGCCGGTCGCCGGC
>CALEOJ010000383.1 GCA_937910425.1 uncultured candidate division WPS-2 bacterium | reverse complement strand
GCGCCGCGCTCGCGCCGGTCCTGGCGCGCGCCCGGCTGCGGCCCGGCGCATTGGTCGCGATCACCGCCGGAAGCCGCGGTATCGCGCGCATCGACGCG
Organism: uncultured candidate division WPS-2 bacterium; assembly: GCA_937910425.1. Classification (GTDB taxonomy): domain Bacteria; phylum Vulcanimicrobiota; class Vulcanimicrobiia; order Vulcanimicrobiales; family Vulcanimicrobiaceae; genus Vulcanimicrobium. Next base: position 16,446 of record CALEOJ010000383.1, on the reverse strand, counting down.
ATCCTGCGCGGCGCGTGCGATGCGGTGCGCGACGCGGGCGCGGTGCCGTTCCTGGTCGCCGCGATGGGTTCGCACGGCGGCGGAACGGGCGCCGGTCAGCGCGCGATGCTCGCGCACCTCGGCGTCAGCGAGCGCACGATCGGCGCGGCGATCGAGAGCGAGATGGACGTGATCGAGGTCGGCACGACGGACGCTCACGGGATCGCGGTCGCGTGTGACGCCCGGGCGGCGCAGGCCGACGCGATCGTCGTCGTGGCGCGCGTCAAGCCGCACACCGACTTCACCGGAACGATCGAGAGCGGTCTCTTGAAGATGACCGCGATCGGTCTCGGCAAGGCGATCGGCGCGGCGCGCTACCACGCCGCGTTCGCGCGCTGGGGCTACGAGCCGATCATCCGCGAGGTCGCGGCCTTCATGATGGAGCGCGTGCCGATCGTGGCGGGACTCGCGATCGTCGAAGACAATCGAGGCGGCACGCACGCGCTCGAGGCGTTCGCGCCGGACGTGCTGGTCGCGGGCGAGGAACGGCTGCTGCGGCAAGCGCGCGAGCTGATGCCGAAGCTGCCGTTCGCCGAGCTGGACCTGCTGATCGTCGATCGCATGGGCAAGACTTTCTCCGGCACGGGGATGGACACGAACGTCACCGGCCGCGCCGTCGACGGCCGCAGCCAAAAAGTGCCCGAACCCGTGATCGATCAGCTGTACGTGCGGGAGCTTTCGGCCGAGTCGGACGGAAACGCGACCGGGATCGGCCTGGCCGATTTCTGCTCGCGCCGGCTCGCCGACGCGATCGACTGGGAAGCGTCGTACCTCAACGCGCTCACCGCGGCGCAGCCGGCCGCGGTGCGGTTGCCCGTCGTCTGCGAGCACGATCGCGACGCGATCCGCCACGCGCTGAATGCCGCCGGTGTCCCCGACGCCGCGCACGCGCGCGTCGTTCGCGTCCGCGATACGCTCCACGTCGATACGTTCGTCGCTTCCGAAGCGGCGCTGGCCACGATGAAGGGCGGCGCGCGCTACGTGACCGGCGAACCGAATGACGGGTTGACGCTGGCGGGCGACGATCTCGCGCCGTATCCCGGAGGCGTGCTCGCCTGATGCGGGTGCTGATCACGGGCGGACTCGGGTTCATCGGCGCCTGGACGGCGCGCGCACTGTTCGCACAGGGGCACGACGTGCGTACCTTCGACGTGCACGGGGAGCGAGCGCTGTTCGACGCGATCGCCGGCGACACGCGTGGACGGCAGGTAGAGCACCGCACGGACGACATCACCGATCCCGCCGCGGTGGATGCGGCGGTCGACGGCTGCGAGGGGGTCGTGCACTTGGCAGCGGTGCTGATCCCGACCGCGCGCAAAGATCCGCTGCTCGGCGCGCGGATCAACGTGCTCGGAACGCTGCACGTGTTCGAGGCCGCGAAACGCGCCGGCGTTCGCGGGATCGCGTATGCGTCGAGCGCGGCCGTGTTCGGCGCGCACGACGGCATCCACCCGGAACCGCGCACGCACTACGGTGCGTACAAGGCCTGCAACGAAGGGAACGCGCGCGCCTACTGGGACGACGCGGGGATTCGCAGCGTCGGGCTGCGTCCATCGACCGTCTATGGCCCCGGCCGCGAGATCGGCGTGACGGCGGATCCGACGCTCGCGATGCGCGCCGCCGCCGAAGGGAAGCCGTACACCATCCGCTTCACCGGCGCAACCGGGATGGACTACGTCGAGGACGTCGCCGCGATCTTCGCCCGGGCGGCGACCGAGACGCCGGAGGGCGCGCACTCGTTCAGTCTACAGGGGCAGTTGGCCACCATGGACGAGGTCGTCGCGGCGATCAAGGCCGAGGTGCCTGCGGCCGACGTGCGCGCAGAGGGACCGGAACTGATGTTCGCAGCCGAGCTCGACGAAGCGCCACTCCACGCGGTCTTCCCTGGCGTACACCGGACGCCGCTTGCCGAAGGCACGAGCAAGACGATCGCGTTTTACCGCGCCTAGGGTCCGTATTGGCTGCAGACTTGTCAATACGGTCGCTATCTGCTACCATATTGACATGTCGCAGGGCAATACGTAATGCCGAGACAGGGCGGCCGAAACCCGGTCGAGGCTCTCACCGACCTTGCCCGCGCCCAGGATGGCCTCTTCGCGGCCAGCCAAGCGGCGGCCGCGGGCGTCGATCGCCATCAACTCCAGCGATTGGTAGAGCAAAAGCTCCTGGAACGTGATCGGCCAGGGCTCTATAGGCTAGCCCCTTTCCCCGAAAGCGATCGAGCGGAGCTTTGGCGAGCCGTTCTGTGGCCTACGTTCCAGCGCTCCGACAGACCGGCCGCCCTCTCCGACGGCACCGCTTTGGGTCTGTACGAAGTCTCAACGATAAATCCAAGCACGATCGACATCGCTATTCCGCGCTCACTTCGGCTGCGACGAGAACCGCCGGCCGGAGTTCGCGTCAATCGCCGCGACTACGAACCATCCGACCTAACCGTCATATCCGGCTTACCGGCCACGACTCTATACCGGACGCTCATCGATCTCATCATGAACGGTCGCGACCTGCAATTCGTCGATGAAGCACTCACGCACGCGCGAACCGCAGCATTGCTGACGAGCAAAGAGCTCAGAAGTATCGTGGCGCTCCGGGGGCTCGACGGCCAGCTTCTCGCAATGCTGCGCAACCGATCATGAACCTGCCGACCTCGAAGGAGCTATCACGGGCGGTCGATGGCGCTGCCGCTGCCGACGGTGTTAGCTCTCGCCGCGTCCGCAGATGGATCGCTGTCATCGCTCTTGCGCAAGTTTTCAATATTGCACGCGTACGCGGGATCTTACCGGCATTCGTCGTGAAGGGAGGATTCGCGCTAGAACTTCGCTTCCGCGGCGAAGCGCGCGCTAGCCGCGACATCGACATCGTCTTGCCGCTCGAACGCGAAGCGCTTATGGATGCCGCAGTCGAAGCACTGCGCATCGAGTGGAGTGGATTCGCGTTTCGGATCAAAGGCACACCTGATCGGCGCGACCATTCCTTCAAGTTTGAGCTGAACTCGCTCTACCAGAATAAAGAGTGGGCGACGTTTGAGGTCGAGCTTGTATTTGGCCCAGTCATCGACCAGGACACGATCGCTCCGCTCGACCTCTCGACCTTCGGGCTGTTGCAGGCCGCAGCCATTCCGTGCATGACGGCGGCCGAGCAAATTGCGCAGAAGCTTCACGCCGCCTCAGACCCAAGCGAAAATCGGCCGCGCGACCTCATCGATATCTATCTTCTCGACACCCGCCTGCGACCGTCGAATGCGGACCTTCTCGATCAGTGTATGCGAACGTTCGAAGAGCGCGCGAGCCACGCGTGGCCACCCAACATTGAGTTGCGCGACGGGTGGGCTCGCCAACTTCAAGAAATGATCGACCGCCTCGACCTTGCCCTGAACATTGACGCCATCCTACACAGTGTCCGAGCACTCGTCTCCCGTTTGGTAGGGTTTACCATGTCACCAAATTTTCGCTATCACTTCATCGTTCTATCCGCACAGCAGACTGTGCCCAATCTCCTGAACGATGCCATCATGCACGACGACGCCTTTGACGTCTTCAATCGCATGACGCAACGTGAGGGCTGGCGCCTGTCTCAAATGCTGCCATATACAAGTCGCGACCAAACCCGAGCGATTCTGGCAATTCTGGAGCAGCCCATCGAAGGCGACGACAGCGCCTGAGACGATCGCGATCTACCGCCCTTCGACAAGCTCAGGATGACAACGGTAAGTCTCAGGACAACAACGATGGAAGTTTAAGGATGTCGGCGATCAATACGTCGAGCGGCCTCCGGACAGGTCGAAGACGGCGCCGGTTGAGAACGAGCATTCTTCGGTGCAGAGCCAGGTGACGAGTGCCGCGATCTCGTCGGTTTGACCGAAGCGGTTCATCGGGATTTTCGAGAGCATGTAGTCGATGTGCGACTGGGTCATTTGCGCGAACATGGGTGACTCGACTGCGGCGGGCGTAACCGTGTTGACGCGGATTCCGGTGGTCGCCAGCTCTTTGCCGAGCGATTTCGTCAACGCGATGACGCCGGCTTTCGAGGCGCTGTAGGCGGGAGCGTTCGGGTTGCCTTCTTTGCCGGCGACGGAGGCGATGGTCACGATGCGGCCGTAGTTCGCGGCGCGCATCGGTTCGACGACGGCGCGTGCGCAGTGGAACGTGCCGGTGAGGTTGACGTCGAGCACGTCGCGCCAGGCGTCGAGCGGGTACTCCCACGTGGTGACGTTCGGGCCGGTGATCCCGGCGCTCGTTACGAGGATGTCGATGCGGCCGAGCGCGGCGAGCGTGGCCTCGCGGGCGCGTTCGACGGCCGCGTAGTCACGTACGTCGACGACCGCGGTGTGCGTCTCCAGGGCGCCCGCACCCTTCGACAAGCTCAGGGTGACATCGAGGTCCCACAGGCTTAGGGTCGCTCCGGAGGCAAGGAGACGGCGGGCGATCGCGAGGCCGATCCCCGACGCGCCGCCGGTGACGACCGCAACGCGTCCGCGAACATCGAGTTGATTCATAGACGGAGCGTACGATGAACGAGAAGAGCACCCTGCGCAGCGCGGAGTGGTGGGGCAAGCAGGACCGCGACGGCTTCATCCACCGCAGCTGGATGCGCGCCGAAGGGTTCGCCCCGGACGTGTTCGACGGCCGGCCGGTGATCGGGATCTGCAATTCGTGGTCGGAGCTGACCTCGTGCAACGTACACCTGCGGCGGGTCGCCGAGTCGGTGAAGCGCGGCGTGTGGGAGGCGGGCGGGTGGCCCTTGGAGTTTCCGACGATCTCGCTCGGCGAGACGTACATGCGGCCCACGACGATGCTGTTCCGGAACCTGATGAGCATGGACGTCGAGGAGTCAATGCGGGCGAACCCGATCGACGGCGTCGTGCTGCTGAGCGGCTGCGACAAGACGACGCCCGCGCAGCTAATGGGCGCCGCGAGCGTCGACCTGCCGGCGCTGATGGTGACCGGCGGTCCCATGCTGAACGGTAAGTACCGCGGCGGCGAGATCGGTTCCGGGACGATGGTGTGGCAGTTCTCGGAAGAGGTTCGCGGCGGCACGAAGACGTGGGAGGACTTCTTCGAGGCGGAGGCCGGTCAGTCGCGCAGCAACGGCCATTGCATGACGATGGGGACCGCCTCGACGATGGCCAGCATGGCGGAAGCGCTCGGCATCGCGCCGACCGGGAACGCCGCGATCCCGGCGGTCGACTCGCGCCGCTACGCACTCGCGCAGCTCGCCGGGCGGCGCATCGTCGAGATGGTACGCGAGGACCTGCGCATGTCGCGCATCCTCACGCGCGAGGCGTTCGAGAACGCAATCCGCGTCAACGCGGCGATCGGCGGCTCGACCAACGCCGTCGTGCACCTGCTCGCGATCGCGGGCCGGATCGGCGTGCCGCTCGAGCTCGACGACTTCGACCGGCTCGCGCACGATTTGCCGCTGCTGGTCGACCTGCAGCCCTCGGGCAGGTTCCTGATGGAGGATTTCTACTACGCGGGCGGCGTCCCCGCGGTCGTGCGCGAGCTCGGCGACCTGATCCACCGCGACGCGCTCACGGTGAGCGGAAAGACGATCGGCGAGGAGACCGCGGCGGCGCCGTGCTGGAACCGCGAGGTGATCCGCACGATGGCGGAGCCGGTGAAGGCGAATGCCGGGATCGCGATCCTGCGCGGGAACCTCGCGCCGAACGGCGCGGTGATCAAGCCGTCGGCTGCGACGCCGTCGCTGCTGACGCATCGCGGGCGCGCGGTCGTGTTCGAGGACATCGAGGACTACAAGGCGCGCATCGACGATCCGGACCTCGACGTCGACGAAACGTGCGTGCTCGTCCTCAAAGGCGCGGGTCCGCGCGGCTATCCGGGGATGCCGGAGGTCGGCAACCTTCCGCTGCCGCCGAAGATTCTCGCGCAAGGCGTGACGGACATGGTCCGCATCTCGGACGCGCGCATGAGCGGAACCGCGTACGGTACCGTGGTGCTGCACACGTCGCCGGAAGCCGCGGTCGGTGGCCCCCTCGCGCTGGTGGAAAACGGCGATCTCATCGAGCTCGACGTACCGAACCGCCGGCTCGATCTGATCGTGAACGAAGCGGAGCTCCACCGCCGGCGGGCCGAGTGGCGCCCCGCGCCGCCAGCCTTCGAACGCGGCTACGCGAAGCTCTACACCGAGCACGTCCTCGGCGCCGAGCGCGGTGCGGACTTCGATTTCCTCGTCGGCAGCAGCGGGTCGCGCGTTGCTCGCGAGATGCACTAGCCGGCCGCGCGCCGCGCGGACCCTCTCGGCCGCCGAGGGAGGGAGGCGTCCCGCGAGAAAGCACCGGCCATGCAGACCACGCGATTGACCGCTGAGGAGCTGGAGTGCTTGCGGCGCTACGATACGTGCACCGTCGCGAACGCGATCGAGACGTTCGACGTGCGCCCGCGCACGGCGGGATTCGCCTCGCCCGAGATCAGGAGCATCTTTCCGCAACTGGGCGTCATGGTCGGCTACGCCGTCACCGCGCGCGCACGCGCGAACCGGCCGGGAGACGGGAACTACTCGCGTCACGGCTGGTGGGACGCGATCGCCGCTGCGCCCGCGCCGCGGGTGGCGGTGATCCAGGACCTCGACGATCCGCCGGTCGGCGCGTTTTGGGGCGAGGTCCAGTCGAACATCCACCGGGCGCTGGGCTGCGCCGGATGCGTGACCAACGGCGGTGTCCGCGACCTGCGTGAAGTCGAGCCGCTCGGATTCCACTACTATGCCGGCTCGGTCATGGTCTCGCACGCCTACGTGTACATGGTCGACTTCGGGACGCCGGTTACGATCGGTGGTCTCGAGATCCGGACCGGCGATTTGATTCATGCCGACATGCACGGCGTCCAGGTCATCCCGGAAGAGATCGCGCGCGAGATTCCGGCCGCCGCCGAGAAGATCATCGCGAAGGAGCGCACGATCATCTCGCTCTGCCAGTCCCCGAGCTTCGAGTTGGACGCGCTGAAGCGTCTGCAGCCCTGAGCGAAACGACGGCAAACGAATGGCAGGAGTGCGTCTGCAGTCGGTGACCAAGCGGTTCGGCGACACGGTCGTCGTCCATGAGGTCACGCTGGATATCGCGGACCGCGAGTTCCTCGTGCTGGTCGGACCGTCGGGGTGCGGCAAGTCGACCACGCTGCGGATGATCGCGGGGCTCGAGACGATGAGCGGCGGAGACATCTTCATCGGCGACCGCCGTGTCAACGACCTGGGGCCGAAGGACCGAGACATCGCGATGGTCTTTCAGAACTACGCGCTTTACCCGCACATGAACGTCTACGACAACATGGCGTTCGGCCTGAAGATGCGGAAGGTTCCCAAGCCGGAGATCGATCAGCGCGTCAAAGAGGCCGCCGAGATCCTCGGCCTCGGACCGCTCCTCAAGCGCAAGCCCAAGGAGATGTCGGGCGGGCAGCGGCAGCGCGCCGCGCTGGGGCGCGCGATCGTGCGCCACCCGGCGGTCTTCCTGATGGACGAACCGCTCTCGAACCTCGACGCGAAGCTGCGCGTGCAGACCCGCTCCGAGATCGTCAAGCTGCATAAGCGCGTCGCGACGACGATGATCTACGTCACGCACGATCAGGTCGAGGCGATGACGATGGGACACCGGATCGTCGTGATGAAGGACGGCGTCGTGCAGCAAGTCGCGCCGCCGCAAGAGGTCTACGACCGGCCCGCCAACCAGTTCGTGGCGGGTTTCATCGGCTCGCCGACGATGAGCTTCCTCCCGTGCAACCTGGTAGCCGAGAACGGCGCGCTGTACGCGCGCGGACCGTCGTTCTCGGTCCGCATCCCCGACGAGCGCCGCGCCGCGCTCGGCACGGCAAGCGTGCAGAACGCCACGCTCGGGGTTCGACCCGAAGACATCTCGCTGCACGCCGACGACGCCGGTTCGATCGCCGCCGTCGTCGACGTGGTCGAGCCGCTCGGCTCGGAGCAGGTGCTCTACTTCACCTGCGACGGCGAACGCGTCACCGCGCGCGCTTCCGCGGAAGCGACCGTCGCGCCCGGCGACGCGATCGCGCTCGGCATCAATCCCAAGCGCATGCACCTCTTCGACGGCACGACGGGCGCTGCGTACTTCTAGCAGCAGATCGAAGGAAGACGTCATGCAGGCAAGACACGTTCTGACCAGCCTCTTGATAACAGCGTTGATGCTTACGCTGCTCACGCCGCCTCGGGCAACCGCTGCGAGCGCCGATGACGCTCGAACGATCGCGCGCGACGCGTACCTGTTCGGTTATCCGCTGATGCTGATGCAACTCACGAAGCAGTTCGCGACGCGCGATACGGCCAACGGGCAGTTCATCCACATGCAATCGGCGCCGACACCGCCGTTTCGCCTCGTCGTCGCGCCGAACGGCGACACGCGCTACTCATCGTCGTGGGTGGATGTTTCCGCCGAACCGCAGGTCGTGCACGTTCCGGACGCCGGCGGACGGTACTTCGTCGCACAGGTCATGGACATGTGGACCGATGTCATCGCGGATCCGACGCCGCGGCTTGCGAACGCGGCGCCGCGCGACTACGCGATCGTCGGCCCGCAGTGGAACGGCGCACTTCCCAGCGGCGTGACGACGGTGCGGTCGTCGACGAACGACGTCTGGATTCTGGCGCGCACGCGCCCGCGCCTGGGCGATGACGCGAACGCGATCACGTCGATCCAGCAACAGTACTCCGTCGTACCGCTGAGCCGCTTCGGCGAGGCATCGTATCGGCCGCCGCCGGGGATTCTGCGCGACCCGAACGTGCCGATCCCGATCACACCGCCATCGATCCTCGCGGGGCTGAGCGGCGCATCGTTTCTCTCGCTACTGTCGATTTCGCTGCTGAAGTATCCGCCGCGCGCGGGCGATGCGCCGTTGGTCGCGCGGCTCGCGCAGATCGGGTTCGTCGTGGGAAAGCCGTTCGATCCGAAGGCGCTCGACCCGGCGCAGCTCGGCCGGATCGAGGACGGCGTTCGCGATGCGCGCGCGCTGCTCGAAACGTACGATGCGCCGGCGGTACCGCACGTGAACGGTTGGCGCTGGACGAAGGACACCGGCCGCTTCGGCACCGATTACACGTACCGCGCCTTCATCGCGAAGACGCTGCTCGCGGCGAATCTCCCGGAGGACGCGGTCTACCCCGAGACGAGCGTAGATGCGAGCGGTGCACCGCTGTCAGGCGAACGCCGCTACTCGCTCCACTTCGTTGCGAACGATCTGCCGCCGGCCAAGGCGTTCTGGTCGCTCACACTGTACTCGCCCGATCACTATCTCGTGCCGAACCCGATCGACCGCTACACGCTGCGCGACGCGAACGCGCGGCGCAACGCGGACGGCTCGATCGACGTGATCATCCAGCACGATCCGCCGAACGGCGATCAGACGAACTGGCTTCCCGCGCCGGCCGGTCCGTTCGTCGTAACGTTGCGGATGTATTGGCCGGGCCCGAGCGGCCTCGACGGCACCTACAAGATCCCGGCGATTCAACCGCGCTAAGCACGCGCGATCGTCGCCCTTCGACAGGCTCAGGGTGACATTGGGTCGCGTGGCGATTCGAGGTCGGCACGGGCGACGCTTCGCGCGATCGTTCGCCCTTCGACAGGCTCAGGGTGACATTGGGTCGAGTGGCGATTCGGGGTGGGCTCGGGCGACGCTTGGCACGATCGTTCGCCCTTCGACAGGCTCAGGGTGACATCGGGTCGAGTGGCGATTCGAGGTCGGCACGGGCGACGCTTGGCGCGATCGTTCGCCCTTCGACAGGCTCAGGGTGACATTGGGTCGGAGTGGCGATGCGAGGTCGGCACGGGCGACGCTTGGCACTATCGTTCGCCCTTCGACAGGCTCAGGGTGACATTGGGTCTGGTGCCGCGCCACTCTAAGACGGAAGGGCGGCGTTAGCCGCCCAACCTTTGTGTTGTTCGCCGCGATCGTTCGCCGGTTACTCTTTTACCGAGCCTGACATGCCCGCGACGTAGTACTCGACGAAGAAGAAATAGACGAGCACGGCGGGGAGCACGCCGATCAGGGCGCCGGCCATCAGCTGGCCCCATTGGAAGACGTCACCGCGGATCAGCTCGGTGACCATGCCGACGGAGATGGTCTTGTTGCCGGATGACGACATGTAGACCAGCGCGTACAGGTACTCGTTCCAGGAGAGCGTGAACGAGAAGATCGCCGCCGAGATCAATCCCGGCACCGCGATCGGGAAGATGATCCGCCACAGGATCGCGAGGTTGCTCGCGCCGTCAATACGCGCCGCCTCTTCGAGTTCGCGCGGGATGTTCTTGAGGAACCCGATCAAGAGCCAGGTGCAGAACGGGATCAGGAACGTGCAGTAGATCGGCACCAGCGCCCACAGCTTGTCGAACCAGTGCAGCTGGAAGATGATCGTCGCGAGCGGGATGAACAGGATCGCCGGCGGTACGATGTACGCGAGAAAGATCGCCGTGCTGACCACCTCAGCGCCCGGAAAGCGCAGCCGGATGATCGCATACGCGGTGATGTAGGAGATGAACACGCTCACGATCGTCGAGGCCACAGAGACGAAGAGCGTGTTGGCGAACCACTGGAGGTAGGCCGTCGTCGTCAGCAGCTCGACGATGTGCGAGAACGTGCCGTGAACGATCCAGAACGGGTTCGGCGTGTTCAAGAGCTCTGCGTTTGACTTGAACGTGGTGAGCACCATCCAGTAGAACGGCAGCAGCAAGAAGATGCCGTACAGGGTCAGTGGTCCGTAGATCCGGAGATTGCGCATCGTCAGCGGTCCCGGACCGAGCGGACCACGATGACGGCGAGGACGACCATGAAGACGATCGGCGAGATCGCGATCGCTGCACCTTCGCCGAGCTGGCCGCCGGTGATCGCGCGCTGATAGGCGAGTGTCGTGAAGACTTGCGTCGCGTCGGTCGGTCCGCCGTGCGTGATCGTTTGGATGAGCTGGAAGTCGGTGAGCGTGAAGATCGCCGAGAAGGCGACCAGAATCGTCGTGATCGGCAGGAGCAGCGGCCAGGTGATGCGCCGGAACGCTTGCCAGCCGCCGGCGCCGTCGATCGCCGCCGCCTCGTAGAGATCTTTGGAGATCGACTGCAGACCGGCAAGATAGCCGATCGCGAAGTACGGCAGACCGCGCCAGATATTGACCACGATCAGCGAGAACCGCGCGCTCCACGGATGACCGAGGAAGTCGATGTTGCTATGGATCAGGTGCAGCCGAATCAGTAACCAGCTCAGCGCGCTGAACTGCGGGTCGAGCAGCCACAGCCAGGCGAGGGCGGAGAGCACGGTCGGCGCTACCCACGGCAGCAGCATCAGCGCGCGCGAGGCACGGTAGCCGCGGAAGCGCTGATTGAGCAGCAGCGCCAGGGCGAGCCCGAGCACGAGCTTGCCGATCTCGGCGCAGACCGTGTACATGACCGAAAAGCCCGCCGCACCGCGAAAGATCGGGTCGGCCAGGATCGTTGCGTAGTTCTGCAGGCCGACGAACTCGCCGGTCTTGCCGAGCGTCGCGCTGGTGAGGCTGAGCCACACGCCCAGCAGCAGCGGATAGGCCAGCAGGCCCAGCAAGATGATCGCCGCGGGTGTGATGAGCAGATAGCCCAACACCCGCGGCGAGTCGAGCCGCGAGAGCAGCCCGGACCGCTGGATCAAGCGCGTTTATAGATCGTCGACAGGCGCGTCTCGGCTTTGCGCATCGCATCCTTGGGCGCCATGTTGTTGACGCACACGTCCGCGAACATGTCGACCAGCACGAACTCGTCGAGTGCCTGCGCCGCAGCCTTGCCGGGCCGCCCGTTATAGCCGTCGTACTTCGCGCCGGCCAGGACGTCGCGGTACGGCGTGATGTTCGGGTTCGACGTCCAGATCGGAAGGCTGGCATAGCCCTTGAGCGCCGGCGTGACGTAGCCGAGCATCCCGGTGACCCACGGGCCGGCCTGGGCCTGATCGAGCATGAAGCGCAGGTACTCTTTCGCCGCGTTCGGGTACTTGGTGTACTTGAAGACGTACGCTGACGTGAAGTTGTTCGATACCGTGTGCACTTTCACGGGGCCGTACGGAGGGATCGCGTTCGCGCAGTCCGGGAAGATCGCCGGGAAGTCGGTCTTCGCGACGTACCAGATGCTGATCCCGTTCATCGTCATCCCGATCTGCCCGGCCAAATACGCCTGGTTGTTGCTCGGGTCGAGCCATCCGGAGACGCCCGCGATCATGGTCTCGTAGAGCTGCTTGGCGTAGTCGAGTGCGTTGTTCGTTTCCGCAGAATTGATCGCGATCGAGTTGTCCGGGTTGGCTTGTTTCCCGCCGAACGCCCACAAGATCCAGTGCGTCCAGCTATTCGAGTCGCCGACCGCATGGCCGAGCGCGAAACCGGTCGGGTGACCGTTCTTCTTCATTCCGCGGGCGAGCTTCAGCATTCCGTCGAGGTCCTTCGGAAACTCGTTGAAACCGGCTTCCTTCGCCCAGCTCACGCGGTAGTTGATCGCGTTCCCGGTACAGCCGACCGGGAGCGCGACCCAGTGCTTCACGTCGGTGTCATAGCAATACGAACGCGCGTTGTCGTACCAGCCGCCGTGGACTTTGCCCATGTGGTCGACGAGGTCCGACATGTCGACCAGCTTGTCCGGATAGACGAACGGGTCGTCGTTCCAGCCCATGACGATGTCCGGCCCGGAACCGACCTGCGCCGCGAGCGCGGCCTTGGGCGTCACGTCGGGCCAGCTCAGCGACTGGATGTTCACCGGAACCCCGGTTGCCGCGGTGAACTTCTTCGTGTTCTCGGCCCAGATGGCGTCGTCGGCCTTGACGAACCCGGTCCAGCGGAGCAGCTCCAGCTTCGCATCCTTCTCGGGCTTGAACGGCGAAGCGTCAGCAGCGGAGGCGAGCAAGGGCAAGCCCCCCGCCATCGCGCCCGCGCCGATCCCGGCGGCAGAGAGCTCTAGAAATCGGCGGCGGTCAGGATGGGTCATGGGCATCCTCTCAAGATCAGGCGCGAGTGCTCAGAGGGTATTGGCCATCCGGCCTCTATCCCTGCCCTTCAACCGTGAGGAAGTCGAAGTCGCAGCCGCGCTCGGGACCGAGGATGTGCTCGGCGTACAGTTTGGCATACCCGCGACGCGGGACCGGCGGACGAACGAACTCGGCCAGCCGCGCAGCGATCTCCGTATCGGAGAGGGCGACGTCGAGGCGTTTCTCGCGCAGGCTGACGCGGATGCGGTCGCCGTCTCGAACTGCGGCGAGCGGACCGCCGACCGCAGCTTCAGGCGAGATGTGCAGCACGACGGCGCCGTATGCGGTGCCGCTCATGCGCGCGTCGCTGATTCGCAGCATGTCGCGAACGCCGCGCGCGAGCAGCTTCTTGGGGATCGGGAGATAGCCGGCTTCGGGCATCCCGGCGCCGATGGGGCCCGCGTTCTGCAACACGAGGACGTCGTTGGGCTCGACGTCGAGATCGGGCGCGTCGATGCGGGCCGCCATGTCGGCGAGATCGCGGAACACGACCGCACGGCCTTCGTGCTCGAGTAACCGCGCGTCGGCGGCGGCGGCTTTGAGGATCGCGCCGTTCGGTGCGAGGTTGCCAAACAGCGCGACCAGTCCTTCGCGTGCGAAGATCGGCTCGCCGGCGCTGCGGATCACCGCGCGATCGACGTAGGCCGGCACCCGCGCGAGGCGCTCGGCCAGCGTCTCGCCGGCGACCGAGATCGTCTCGGGATGCAGCAGCGGCGTGAGCTCGCGGAGCAGCGCGCCGACACCGCCGGCGGCATGGAACTGCTCCATGTAGTGCTCGCCGACCGGCTTCAGGTTCACCAGCACCGGCGTCTCGCTGCTGATCGCGTTGAAATGTTCGAGCGTCAGCGGGACGCCCGCGCGCCCGGCGATCGCGGTCAGGTGGATCGCACCGTTCGTCGAACCGCCGATTGCGAGCAGTACGCGCAGCGCGTTGTCGACGCTCCGCTCGGTGACGATGCGGTCGGGCGTGACGCCTTCATGCGCGAGCGCGACCGCGCGCGCTCCGGTCGCTTCGGCGACGCGCAGGCGTTCGGCGTGCACCGCCGGCGGCGTCGCGGAGCCCGGCAGGCTCATGCCGAGCGCTTCCGTCACGCAGGCCATCGTGCTGGCGGTGCCCATCACCGCGCAGGTGCCGGCAGTCGTCGCGAGATTCGATTCCAGCTCACGAATCCGCAGGTCATCGAGCTCGCCGGCCCGATAGCGCGCCCACCACGCGCGGCAATCGGTGCACGCACCGAGCCGCGTCCCTTCGAAGCCGCCGGTCATCATCGGCCCCACGACCAGCGAGATCGCCGGCTTACCGGCGGAGATCGCCCCCATCAGTTGTGCGGGAAGCGTCTTGTCGCAGCCGCCGATCAGCACCACGCTGTCCATCGGCTGGGCGCGGATCATCTCCTCGACGTCCATCGCCATCAGGTTGCGGAACACGAGGCTGGTCGGCGAGAGGAACGGCTCGCCGAGCGAGATGGTCGGAAACTCGAGCGGCAGACCGCCCGCCGCCAGCACGCCGCGCGAGACCGCGGTGACCAGCTCGGGCGTGGTGCGGTGGCAGTTGTTGAAGCCGCCGCCCGCGGTCGCGATCCCGACGATCGGTCGCTCGAGCATCGCGTCGGAGAAGCCCATCGACTTCGCGAACGCGCGCCGCAGGTACAACGAGAACTCCCGGTCGCCATAGTTGGTGAGCCCGCGCGAAAGGCCGCGTATCTCCATGCGCGCTTGCTTCGGGTCGCCGGTTGAGACGCCTCGCTCGAGCGTCGGTCAGGAGAGGATCGTACGCGCCAGCGGGCCGGGCAGCGGCAGGTCGAGCAGCCCGAGGAACTCGTCCGCGAGGCTGAGCGTCTCAACGGAGATCGCGTCGATCTGCACGCCGACGACGTCGCCCGCAGCGTCGAACTCGGCGATGACATGCGGCGTTCCGTCGAGTGCCGGACCGAACGGGATCGCGCCCAAGCGGCCGCTGCGGCCACGCACGACCCTCACCTGCCGTGCGATCTCCGCCGACGGACGGTAGCTGACATACGCTGCGTTCGCTACGAGATCGACGGAAAACAACGGGGTCATGAAGACACGCCCTCGCCGCTGAAAGCACCGCAGCACCCCGGGCATGACGCTCGGAGTGTCCGCACCGAGGGATCCCCCTCGACGCGGTCATCGTAGCACAGTGATCGCGAAATTCAAGGACGACTACGCGCCCGCATGGCTGCTCACCGTGGCAACTGCCGCGCTAGCCGGCGGGTTCGACGATCACGCGCAGGAAGTGGTCGGCGTCGATCCGGCGCAGCGCGTGCTGAAGCTGCGCGGGCGTGGTTTGCAGCAGCGCGGTCCAGAACCAGCGCTCGCTCACGCTGGTGGAACCGTACAAAACACCGGAGACCATGTCGGCCGCGAGGCCGGAGTAGCTGTCGAGCGGGAGGACGCGCTGCGCGAGCAACAGCGCCTTCGCGCGCTGCAGCTCGACCACCGAGAGCGGCTGGCGTTGGAGCTGCTTGATGATCCCGACGACGGCCGCGTTCGCGCGCGCGACGTTCTTCGGATCGCTCGCGAACGAGACGCTGAACTCGGCGCCGTTCGCGTCGACTTGGAAGCTCGAGTCGGTATTGTACACGTAGCCCCGGTGCGTGCGGAGCTCCTGGAACAGGAGGGAGCCGGTCCCTTCGCCCGAGAGGATCGTGTTCGCGAGCAGCAGCGGCACGTAGTCCGGGTCGCTGCGGTGCATCGCGAACACCTGTTTGAGCGTGACCTCCGACTGCGTGCTTGCCGACGCCTTGACGGTGACGGTCTGCCCTTTCGTCGTCCGGCGCGCGAGCTTCGGATAGCGGAACGTCGGCGGCGCGCCGGCGGCCTTCCAGCTTCCGAAGTACGTACGCACGACGTTCTCGACGCGGGCGGGATCGACGTCGCCGACGACCGCGAGCGTCGTCTCGTCCGGGCGGTACGCGAAACGGTAGTACTTCCTCACGTCGTCGAGCGTCGTTGCAGCGACCGTCGTCTCGGTCACGTCGCGGCGGCGCGGATCGCCTGGCCCGTAGAGCGCGAGGCGCTGCGCGAGCTCGGCCTTGGTCTTTGGGAGCTTGTTCGCGACCGCGACGCTCTGCAGCACGGACGCCTTCACGACGTCGAAGCCGCCCCGCGCGAACGCCGGATTCAGCAGGCCGTCCGCGAGCAGCTGCACGCCGCGCTCGAAGTCCTTCGACTGCACCTCGAGGCGGAACGCCGTCCCGAGCTGGGCGGTCCCCGCGATTGCGTCAAGCTGCGCCTGATACGCCTTGCGGTCGTAGGTGGTCGTGCCCCACGGCAGGAGGCCGTCGACGATGAAGCTCAGACCGTCCCTACCCTTCGGCACGTAGAGCTCGGGGCTGGTGCGGATGACCCCGCTGAGTACGATCGTCGGCGCGGCCGTCTCGCGTCGCGCGGAGAAGCGCAC
>CALEOJ010000382.1 GCA_937910425.1 uncultured candidate division WPS-2 bacterium | reverse complement strand
AAGGCCCTGGGCGTCGCCCGGCCCGAGCACGACGAGCCGCCGGGGCCGGCGGCCAGGTAGGGGGACGTCGTTTCGTACGCGCCCGTCGATGCGAGCCTGGTCCAGCTGAAGCCCAGCAGCGACGAGACCGACCAACTGAGATTCCACGAGTGTCCGAGCGCCGGAGCGGGCCGCGGCGGTGCGGGCGCCGCCGACGGCAACGGCGCCGGCCTGGGCAACGGCACCGACGGCCCACTCGGGTCGAAGAGGACGCGGAACTCGTAGTCCGACGCGACCCTGGCGCAGTGTCGCAGCGCCGCCCGGAACGCGCTGGCGCGCGCGGCGTCGAGCGATGGACGTTCGAGCACCGCGTTGGGAGCGTCGACGACCGTGGCAGCGGTCACGCGGCCCGTCGCGTCGAGGGTTACCCGGACGCGCACCACGCCGCCGATCCTCTGCTGTGCCGCGAGCCCGGGGTAGGCCGCAGACGCGGCCCGCACGATCGCCGGCGGCCGGTCGGGCTGCGCGCACGTGGTCGCGGTCATGCGGGTCGCAAGCTGACCATCACCGGGCTGCGGCCTGCTTGCACGATCTCGTCACGCTGGTTGTGCACGGCGAACGTCCGGCCGACGATGCCGCGCTTTCCGTCGGAGGTGAGCCGCGTCTCGGTGATCGTGACGACCGCACGGATCGTGTCGCCGGTGAGCTGCGCGAACTGCACGACGTCCGCTTCGGTGATCGTGCGCGCCGGCGTGACGATCCGATCGCCGACCGCCAGATCTTCGAAGTACCGCGGCATGTGGCTACACGAGCCCGACGCCGACGGAGCGTCCACCGTCGATCAGCAGCGTCTGGCCGCTGACGTAGCTCGATTCGTCGCTGGCGAAGAACGTCGCGACGGCGGCGATCTCTTCAGGCTGCCCGATGCGGCCGAGCGGGATCCCGGTCACCGCCTTGTCGCGGACCTTGTCGGGAACGACAGCGGTCATCGGCGTCTCGATGAAGCCCGGCGCGAGCGCGTTCACGCGGATACGCCGTTTCCCGAGTTCGAGCGCGAGCGTGCGGGTGAGCGAGACAACGCCGCCCTTCGACGCGGAGTAGTTCGCCTGACCGACGTTTCCGAGCCACGAGCGCGACGAAGTCAGCACGATCGAGCCGCCGTCTTCCATCTCGCGCGCAACGGCCTGGGCGACGATGAACGAGCCGGTGAGGTTGACGCGGATGACGTCGTCCCATTGCTGGAGCGTCATCTTGCTCGCCAGCGCGTCCTTGGTGATCCCGGCGAAATGCGCGAGGACGTCGATCTTGCCGAAGCGCTCCTTGGCCTGCGCGACGGCGCGTTCCACGCTGGCCTGGTCGGCGACGTCGCACGCGATCCCGAGCCCGCCCGCCGGCGCGTCGGGTGCTTTGAGATCGAGCGCGACGACGTGCGCGCCTTCGTCCGCGAAACGGCGCGCCGTCGCGCGCCCGATCCCGCTCGCCGCACCGGTCACGATCGCGACGCGGCCGTCGAGACGGCCTCCCTTGGTCGTTATGGTCATTCTCCTTCCGACCGATCCAGAGCAAGATGGCTCCGCTCGCAGAGCACCTCGTCGGCTACTTGTCGATGTTCCTCCAGTTGGGAGTGCTCACGCTGCTGACGGTGCTGGCCGGGCTCGTGCGCCGATCCCTCGGACGGCGCGCGATCGACGCTGGACGATCGGCCTCGGCGCCAACGCGCTCGCGATTCTCGTGCTCGGCGCGGCCGCGCTCGGGAAAGACGCCGGGGTGCTCCCGTCGCTGCCGCTCGCGACGATCGCGTACGCCGCACTCGAGGATCTCACCGCCGCAGCGTTCGTCGCCGCCGCTCGGCACCGGCGCGGCGCGACACCCGTTCCAGCGTGGCTGATCGCCGCGCTGGCCGTCGCCATCGGCTCGGTCGCGCTCGACAGCACCCAGAGCGTCCCATTCCTCGACGTCTACCGCCTCCACGCCGTGCTCGCGGAAGACGTCGAGACGCCGGTGCGCATCTCGTGGGGCGTCGCGGCGTTCGGGGACGGCACGCCGTTCGCCGACGCGATGATCGCCGCGGACGGTCGGCTCTACGACCGGCGCAGCGTCCGCCGCGGCTGACCCGGTATCGCCACCAGCGCGATCAGCGCAGCCACGACGCAGACGCCTGCCGACGCCACCATCACCGCACGGAAGCCCGCCAGGTAGCCTTCGCGCACGGCGGCTGCGACATCGGTGCGGTCGCGCGCCGGCACGTCGGGCGGCACCGTTCCCGCATAGAGGCGCGCGCGGTCGTCGTGCGCGATCCGCGCGGTCTCCGCGCTCAGGTGACGGTGCGCGATCCGGAGGTCGAACCCGCCGTTGAACACGCCGGCCAGGACGATTCCGAACGCGGCGACCGCCAACAGTCCGGCGGTGCGCGCGACGGCGTTGTTCACGCCCGATGCGACGCCGCTCTTTGCGTTGGGGACCGCGTCGAAGACCGTCGTGGTGAGCGGCGCGACGAACAGCGCACCGCCGATCCCGAGCAGCAGCGCCGCCGGGAAGTAGGTCGTCCAATACGATCCGCCCAGGCCGGGCAGCGCAAACGCCGCGAACCCGAGCGCCGCGATCAGCGCGCCGACGATCAGCGGGATCTTGGCGCCGATGCGGTGCGTCAGGCCGCCCGACCAGCGCGAAGCGACGAACATCGTCAGCACGAACGGCAGCATCGACGCACCGGCGGCGGTCGGCGTGTAGCGCTGCACGTCGACGAGCAGGTACGGCAGAAAGTAGAGGCTGCCGCCGAGCGCGGCGTAGAGGAAGAGCGTGTACCAGTTCGCCGCGGCGAAGGTCCGCGAGCGGAACAGATCGAGCGGCATCATCGGTGCGGACGAGCGGCGCTCGACGGCGACGAACGCCACCAGCAGCGCGATCCCGACCGCGATGGCGGCGATTCCGACCGCACCGGGCCGGCCGCCCTGCGCGCGGATCAAGCCGAAGGTGAACGCGCCGAGCCCGAGCGTCGCCAGCGCCGCGCCAGGGACGTCGAGCCGGTGCGGCATCTCCTCGTCGCGGCTCTCGGGGTAGCCGCGCCGCGAGATCGCGATCACGGCGATCGCGATCGGGATGTTGATCAGGAACACCCAGCGCCACGACGCGTGCTGCGCGAGCCAACCGCCGATCACCGGCCCGATGGCGCCGGTCATCGAGGCGAAGCCCGACCACGTCCCGATCGCACGGCCGCGCTGATCGCCGGTGAACGTCGCGCTGATGAGCGCGAGCGACTCAGGCATCGCGCAGGCGGCGCCGATCCCTTGGATGCAGCGCGCCGCGATCAGCACCGAGACGTTCGGTGCGAGGACGCACCCGAGCGAGGAGAGCGCGAAAACGACGATCCCGATCAGGAAGAGGCGCTTGCGTCCGTAGAGATCGCCGAGCGAACCGCCGAGCAGGATCAAAGCCGACAGGAAGAGCGAGTAGCCTTCGACGACCCACTGCATCTGCGCGGCGTCGGCGCCGAGCTCGCGCTGGATCACGGGCAACGCGACGTTGACCGCGCTCCCGTCGATGAACGTCATCGCCGAGCCGAGGATCGCCGCGACGAGGACCGACGTCTTCGCCACGAGGTCGAAGATCGGGTATCATGATGGTCCACCCCTGCACGATGAGAGGAAACCGATGAGCGAGATCGCATGGCTCGGATCGCTCGACGAGGCGCTGAGCGCGGCGCGCGGCGCGCAGAAGCTCGTGCTCTTGGACGTGTTCAACCCCGGTTGAGGGGGTTGCAAGGCGCTGGATACCGTGACGTATCCCGAGACCCCGGTGCGCGAGGCGATCGAACGCCTTACCATGCCGCTTCAGTTGGACAACACCGCCGACGCCAACCAGGCCGTCCTCGACCGGTACCGCCACGTCTGGACGCCTGACCTGCGCATCCTCGACCCGGACGGCACCGAGCTCTACCGCTGGAACGGCTACCTGCCGCCCTACGAGTTCGCCGCGCAGCTGATCGCCGCGGTCGCCCACGCCCGTTTGCGCCGGAAAGAGTACGACGCGGCGAAGGCGCTCTACGAGGAAGCGCTGCGCCGCTTCCCCACCGCGCTGATCGCCGCCGAAGCGCAGTACTATGTCGGCGTGAGCGCGTACCGAGCCTCACACAACTCGAACGATCTGCTGCATGCCTGGCACGAATTGGAGAAATCCCATCCCGAAAGCGAATGGACCGTCAAGCAAAACTTCTAAGGACGCCGAGAAGACGCGCACGAAGAAGTCCGCCGCGCTGAAAAAAGCGGCGACGAAAAAAGCACCCCCGGTCCGGATCCCCAAGCGCCCGACGCCCGAAGACCAGATTCCGCGCGTCGTCGAGAATCCGACGCTCAGCGATCACCTCGCGGTGATCACGCGCGCGGTGATGCAGGCCGGTATGTCGTGGGCGTTCATCGAGGCACGCTGGAACGATTACGTCGCGGCGTTCGAGAGCTTCGACGTCGACAAGGTCGCGGCATACGGCGACGCTGACGTCGACCGGCTCATGAACGCCGACGGCATCATCCACTCGAAGTCGAAGATCGAAGGCACGATCCGCAACGCCCGAACGCTGATCGACCTGGAACGCGAGCACGGCTCGATCCGCACCTACCAGACCTCGTTCGCCGATTACGACGCGGCGCGCAAAGACACGAAGAAGCGCTTCGCCTTCTTGGGCGACCTGAGCACGTACTACTGGCTGTTCCGGACCGGCGCCCCCGTCCCCGACCTCGAGGAGTGGATGAAAGGCCAAGAACGCGACCACCCGCGCATGCGCGAGATGGTCCGCCGCCACACCACCTGACCTCGTAACCGCGCTGTAACCGGCGTCCGCTAGCGTAGGCGGCAGCACACGGCGATTTCGCAATTGCGAGCGGGCCGTGGTCGGCGACGCTCGGCGGCGTCAAGCGTTCGTATCTCCGACACTCGATCCAGCAATCGACGTTTCGTGTGCTTTTGTTTCACGCCTTTTGGAGCAACTGACGATGAGAAAAGTCCTCGGACTGACGATTGCGGCCACGGCCGTTCTTCTCAGTGTAAGCACCAGTCTCGCTAAAAAACACGACACCAACACAACGTGCTCTGACGTTCACCGCTCACGTGGGCGCCCCCATGAAGAGCAACGTCTCCGTGTCCCCGTTCGCCGTCCCGCCCGAGAACGTCCCTGCCGGGGTCTGGCAGTCCGACACGCAGACGCTTCCCACTGCGGGATGCCATCCGCATTGCAACACCAATCAGGCGAGCGGGCATGACTTCGGCGACCCCTATAGCTTTGCGTTCTCGCCGCGAGAGACGGCACCGGAAGGTTACAGTTACCGGTACGCAAGCCCGCGCTTCGTATCGCAGTGGGGGAACGGTTGTCCCTTCGAAGTGTGGAATCCGTTTCAAAGCACATCGGGAGGCGCGACATTGACGGCCTGGGCACGGTCCGAACCTTGTTACTTTACCGTTGCACTCGACCGATTTGCCGTGCCGCTCCACCCAACACAGTGAACGCCGAATAGCGATCGGAAGGCGACGAGCGGATCTCCGTCACGCACGTGAGGGGCGCGGCCTTTGGCGCTCCTCAGGTCGTGTCGTCCATGGCGAACTGGCGCTGCGGCGGCTGCGCGATGTGCCGCTCGAGTGCGAGCATGTCGCTCATGTAGCTTTGTATCGAGTGCCGTTCGTTTGCGCCGGCCTCGTCCGTCATGGATGAATCGAAGCGGATCGACTGGTCGCTGCTGGCTCCGATGTCACTCATGCGCTCGTTGTGCCCGAATCGGCGAGCGCGCACACGAGACGAGAGGTTACTCGCCCCTTGCACCTGCCGTCGCGGCGGGCTGCGAACGCGGCTCGCGCTTGCGCACGCGATCGGCCCGCAAATGAAGCGCGAACGTCGTTCCGGCCGGTGACGTCTCGGCGAGCACGAGCAGCCCCCCGGCCCGTTCGAGCGCGCGCTTTGCGATCGCGAGCCCCAGGCCCGAGCCCTCGACTTCGCCGCGCGTATGGCCGCGGTAGAAGCGATCGAAGATGGCCTCGCGGTCGTTGGGATGGATCCCCGGCCCCCGGTCGGAGACCGTGACCACCACGCCGTCGTTGGTCACGGCCGTCGCGATGCGGATCGGCGTCCCGGGAGCATACTTGATCGCGTTGTCGACGACGTTGGCGATCGCTTCCTGAACCTCGCTCTCGTTCCCGATCACGGTCGCATCGACCGCGCAGTCGAGCTCGATCTGGAGGGAGGCCTCGAGCAGCCGCCGTGCGTCGACCAACTGGTCCAGCAGCGGGCAGAGTTCGAAGAGCTCGGGCGGACGAACGTCGTCGCCTTCCATGCGCGCCAGCAGCACGAGGTTGTCGATCAGCGTGCGCATCCGCGCGCCCTCGATCGAGATCGCCGAGAAGATCCGCCGCGAACGCTGGTCGCCCGCGTCCGCCTTCCGCCGCAGCAGATCGATGTAGCCGAGCACGATCGTGAGCGGCGTGCGCAGCTCGTGCCCCGCGTCGGCGACGAATTGTCGCATCTGCGACTCGGCCTGAGCGCGCTCGGCGAACGCAGCCGCTACCTGCGAGGCGGCTGCGTTGTACGCTAACGCGATCGCGTCGAAATCGCTCTTGCCGGCGACCACGATCGACTGCGGCGTAAAGTCGCGCGTCGCGAAACGCTGCAGCGCACGGGTCACCTCGACCAGCGGCTGCAGCACCTGATCGGTAATGTAGCGGCCCGCGATCCAGGCCAGCACGCCCGCGAGCGCACCGAGCAGCAAGGCGCCGGCCAGCAACCACAGCGCGACGCGCTGGGTCGCGTCGGAATCCGCGATGATGCGCAGCTCGCCGTCCACCAGATCGATGCGCTGAAAGTGAACGCCGAGCGCTGCGTCGATCGCGAAGCCCATGCGGCTCCCCCCGGAGCGCAGCTCGCGCGGATCCCGATTCGTGAACACTTGTCCGTTGGCGATGACGTACGGCGGGATGGGCGGCCCCGACGCTGCCGGGAGTCGCGCGTGCATCGTTGTTCCC
>CALEOJ010000381.1 GCA_937910425.1 uncultured candidate division WPS-2 bacterium | reverse complement strand
CCACACCGCGAGCCGCGTCTCGCTCGTCGGCGGCGGCTCGGTGCCGCGTCCCGGCGAGATCTCGCTCGCGCAGCACGGCGTGCTCTATCTCGACGAGCTCGCTGAGTTCTCGCGCGCGACCCTCGAGGTGCTGCGCCAGCCGCTCGAAGAGGGCTCGGTGACTATCGCGCGCGCCGCCGGGACGCTGACGTTCCCCGCGCGCTTCACCCTGGTCGCTTCGATGAACCCGTGTCCGTGCGGCTTCCGCGGCGACCGCGCCTCGGACTGCCGCTGTGACGACGCGACGGTCCAGAAGTATCTCGCGAAACTGTCGGGGCCGCTCCTGGACCGGATCGATCTGCACGTCAGCGTATCCCGGGTGTCCTTCGACGAATTGGTCCACCGCGGCTCGGCGGAGACGTCGGCGACGATTCGCGCACGCGTCGAAGCGGCTCGCGACCGACAGTCGGCGCGCCTGCGCGGAGCGGGTGTCGTGACGAACGCCGCAATACCCGCCGCCGACGTGCGCAAACTATGCCCCCTCGACGCGGAACCGATTGCGTTGCTCGAAGGCGCGGTGACGCGCGGCGCACTCAGCGCGCGCGCCTTCGACCGCGTCGTCCGCGTCGCACGCACGATCGCCGACCTAGCCGGCGCCGAAGGCATCGCCCGCGAGCACGTCGCCGAGGCGCTGCTCTACCGCGGCGCGCAAGGAACGCGCGCGGCGTAGCTCTTCGCTAGCGCAAGCGGCGATAGGTCAGCGTGCCGCCGTAGTTGACGTCGCGGACGACCAGTGTGTTCGGCGTCGTGAAGGTGTACCGGAACGTGCCGCCGGGCGGCTTCGCGTTCGTTTCGTAGTGGCCGCTGTACCCGCTGTCCATCACGTAGCGTTGCTTCGGCGTCCAGTCGGTGACGACGAACGATATCGTGTGGTTCGGGAAGACGTGATACGTCCCCGACTGGCTCGTCGCGAGCGTTCCGCAGCGTTCGATCTCGCTGTATGTGCCGGTCGTCGTCATGACGCGATCGAACGTGCAGCTCATCCCGTTGATCGTCGCGACCCCGCGCCACGTGCCGGGAAACGGATCCTGCGCGGAACTCGCGATCGGCACGGCGGACAACACCAAGAGCGCGGCGGTGAAGATGAGGGCGTTACGCAGCATTCAGCAACCTCCGGCGTCAGGGCTTCAGCGTGCCGGGCGCTGCGCCTGCCGGGAGCGAAAAACCGGACCGTGCGATCGGGACGCTTTCGGGGCGCGTCACGCCCGCGTGCATGTCGTCCCAGGCGCGTTCGAGCGAGGGCACGAGGGTGCGCAGCGCGTGCGTTCCGGCCGGCTCTTCGTAGAAGCTCACCGGCAGACCGAGCCCCGCCAGATAGCCTGCGGTCTGCTCGCCGTACGCGGTCGGGATGCTCGCGTCGTGCGCGCCGGTGACGACGTAGAGCCGCATGTCGTGCCACGCGATCGAGACGGGCCGCACGCCGCTGTTGAGGATCGCGCCGGAGATGCACAGCACGCTCGCCCAGCGATACCCGCCGCGCGGGCCGATCTTGAAGACGCTGAAGCCGCCCATCGAATAGCCCGCGAGATACGTCCGGCCGCGGTCGACGGCGAACGCGCCCTGCACCGCGCCGAGCAGATCGTACACGTCCGTCCCGACGGCGAGCGGCGCGCGCTGCGCCTTCGCGCTCGGCGGCACGTAGACGGCGACGAGCTGCCACGTCTTGTCGACGCGCGATGGGACGAGCACCTCGTGCAGTCCGGGCACGGCGCGCAGCGGCGCCGGCGTCCCCGAAACGAGCTGATCGACCGCTTCCATGTCGAGCTTCGTGACCGACGCGACGGTCTCGGCCCAGTCGGAAGGCGCGTAGTGCTCAGGCGGGGGCGTCTGCTGCAACTCCAGATCGTCGAACAGACGGCCGTGGAATCCGGCCGCGACGTCGGCACCGAGTTCCGCCTCGACCTTCGCGCGCGCCGCTTCGTAGCGCTGGACTGCTTCGAAGATCGTGCGCGACGGCGCGAATCCTTCGCCGCCGGCCGGAGCGGCGAAGCAGCCCGCCGCGGCGGAACAGTGCCACGCGAGTGCCGCGAGCGCGGCCGCCGTCCAGCGCATCATCGCGACTCCACTCTACGCCTCGCGGAGCGCTCGCGCCAGGGCCAATCGCGCCCGCCGCGGCGGTACCGCGGCACGCTCGGCGAAGTCCCGGTCGTGCACCCCGAGGCCCAACGCCTGATCGCCGCATACCGGCTGCAGCCGCATCCCGAAGGCGGCTGGTATCGCGAGACGTACCGCAGCACCGAACGCGTGACGACCTCGCGCGGCACGGTGCGCAGCGCGACGACGTCGATCTACTTCCTGCTCACCGCCAACGGTTTCTCGGCGTTTCACCGGCTCTCGTCCGATGAGACCTGGCACTTCTACCGCGGCGACCCCGTCACGGTCGAGATCATCGCCGCGAGCGGCGTCCACGAATCGCTCCCGCTCGGCGGGGATACGCTCCAGACGACGATCGTCGGGGGCGCGCATTTCGCCGCGCACGTCGACGCACAGGACGGCTACGCATTCGTCGGCTGCGACGTCGCGCCGGGGTTCGAGTTCGCCGACTTCCACCTGACGACGCGCTCGATGCTGACCGCGGCGTATCCGCACCTCGGGCCGCTGATCGCGCGCTACACGCGCTAGCGCACGTTCACCACGTATCGATCGAGGGGCGCTTCTTCCCGCTGCGTGGCGGAGGAGCCGGGACGGCGCGCAATCCGCGCACGATCCAGTCGCGCGTATCGCGCGGATCGATCACGGCGTCGAGCTCGACCATCGACGCGACGTTGAGCGCCTTGCCCTGGGCGTACGCTTTGGCGAGCAGCGTGTCGAACAGCTGCTGCCGTTCGTCCGGATCGGCGACCGCGCCGAGCTCCTTGCGGAAACCCAGGCGCACCGCGCCTTCCAGACCCATCGGTCCGAACTCGCCGGTCGGCCATGCGACGCTGAAGAACGGCTCGTGCAGGCTTCCCGCGCCCATCGCTTGCGCGCCGAGGCCATAGCCCTTGCGCAGCGCGACGAAAAAGAACGGCACCGTCATGCTCGCCGCGGTCACGAACATCCGGCTGACGCGCCGTACCTGGCCGGTGCGTTCGGCATCGGGTCCGACCATGAACCCCGGCGTGTCGCACAGCGAGACCATCGGCAGATCGAACGCGTCGCATAGCTGCATGAAGCGCGACGCTTTGTCGGCACCGGGTGCGTCGATCGCGCCGCCGAGGTGCAGCGCGTTGTTGGCGATGAGCCCGACCGGGCGGCCGTCGATCCGGATCAGCGCGGTGATCATCCCGGGCGCGTAGGCGGCTCTCAGCTCGAGCACCGAGCCGGTATCCGCCAGCAGCGACACGGCGCCGCGCACGTCGTAGACGCGCATGCGGTTTTCGGGGACCACGCCGCGCAGCTCGCGCTGATCCGCGCACGTCCACTCAGCGAGGGGACCCTGAAAGTACGACAGGTAGCGTCGGGCCGTTACGGTCGCCTCGGCTTCGTCCTCGACGACGACGTCGACGACGCCGTTCGGCGCTTGATCGGAGATCGGTCCGATCTGCTCGGGAAGAAACGTGCCGAGGCCGCCGCCCTCGATCATCGCCGGCCCGCCCATCCCGATGTTGGCGCCGCGGGTCGCGATGATGACGTCGGAACAGCCCAGAAACGCGGCGTTCCCGGCGAAGCAGTAGCCGGCGACGACGCCGACCACCGGAACGAGACCGCTCAAGCGCGCGTAGCTCGCGAACGACGGAACGGCGAGGCCCGAACCCATGTCGACGTCGGTGTCGCCGGGCCGCCCGCCGCCGCCTTCGGCGAACATCACCAGCGGCACCCGCCACTTCTCGGCGAGGTTGAGCATCCGGTCGGTCTTGAGGTGGTTGAAGTAGCCTTGCGTCCCGGCCAGCACGGTGTAGTCGTACGCCAGCGCGACGCAGCGCGAGCGTTCGTCGTCGAAGACGTCGCCGTTGACGTGACCGATCCCCGTGATCAGTCCGTCGGCGGGACTGATCTTCGCGAGCTCGTCCATCCCGCGCCGGCGCCGCTGCGCGGCGAGCGCGAACTCGCCGTACTCGAGAAAGTCGCCGCCGTCGAAGAGCTGGGCCAGGTTCTCGCGCGCCGTGCGCAGACCGCGTTCGCGCCGCTTCGCGACCGCGTCCGGTCGCGCTGCATCATGCAGCGCGCCGCGTCGCGCGAGGAGCTCCGCCAAGTCGGCGCGCGCATCGTTCGGACCGGCGTGCTCGCCGCCGGCCGCCGGATCGTCGTCGACGTCGGCCGGCTCGATGAACAGTACCGCGTCGCCGGCCGCGACGACCGCGCCGGGCAGCACGGCGATCCGGCGCACGACGCCGGACACCTCGGCGGCGATCACGTGCTCCATCTTCATCGACTCCAGCACGGCGACGCCCGCGCCGGCACGGATCCTCTCACCGACCTCGGCAGCGATGCTCACTACGCGCCCGGCGATCGGCGCGACCACCGCAACGGTGCCGAAGGGAGGCCTTACGCTCATGTCGAGCTTGCTAGGTTGGCCTGTGCCGCCGCGTGAATCCTCCCAGGATGCTCGTACGGCCGATCGCACCGTCGGATGAAGCCGCGTACCTCGCGATCCTCGAAACGACGAGCGCGGAGGACCGCTATTGCCGGTTTTTCCACGCCGTCGACCATTTCGATCCGAACGAGGTGCGGCACTTCGTCGAGGAGCGTCCCGACATGATCGGCATGATCGCGTTCGAAGGCGCGGCGCCGCTCGGGGCCGCGCACGCCGCGCTCTTGGACGAGCGGACCGCGGAGCTCGCCATCGTCGTTGCGCGCGGCGAGCGCCATCACGGCGTCGGCGCCGCGATGCTCGAGGCGCTGATCGAGGAGCTGAAACGACGCCGCTATCAGCGCGTGATCGCGTGCGCGCTGCGCGAGAACACGCCGTTCGGAACGCTCGCGAAGCACGCGGGTTTCACCGTCGAAAAGGCCGACGGCGGCACGGTCCGCTGGGTGCTCTCGCTGATCTCTCACGAACCGGCGCCGTCGCCGTGACGGCGACGCACGGCGCGGCGGCGTTCGCGCCGGCGAACGGCATCCGGCTCTGCTACGACACGTTCGGCGATCCAGCGCATCCGCCGATGGTGCTCATCATGGGGCTCGGCATGCAGATGCTCTGCTGGGACGATGATTTCTGCGAGTTGCTCGCGGCGCGCGGCTTTCGGGTGATCCGTTTCGACAACCGCGACATCGGGAAGTCGACGACGTTCCCGAACGCGCGCACGCCGAGCATCGCCGAACTCATCCTCTCGCAAGCGACGCGGCTGCGGTTTCGCGTTCCGTACACGCTGCGCGACATGGCGGCCGACACCGCCGGACTGATGGACGCGCTCGGGATCGCGAGCGCGCACCTCGTCGGCGCGTCGATGGGCGGGATGATCGCGCAGGAGTTCGCGATCGGATATCCCGGCCGCGTGCGGAGCCTGACCTCGCTGATGTCGTCGACCGGCGACCCGAAGCTGCCACAAGCGCAGCCGAAAGCGATGGCGGCCCTTTCCAAGAAGACGCCGCTCGACCGGGCCGGCTTCATCCACCGCTACGTCGAGATGTGGTCCGTGATCGCAGGCGACGGATTTCCCTTCGACCCCGAGCGCATGGCGCGGCAAGGCGCCGCGAGCTACGACCGCGGGATCAACCCGCCTGGCGTCGCCAGGCAGTTGCTGGCGATCATTGCGTCCGGCAACCGCAAGAAAGCCCTGCGCGAGCTGCGGGTGCCGACGCTCGTCATCCACGGCACCCGCGATCCGCTCATCCCGTTCGCGGCGGGCCCCGACACCGCGGGCGCGATCCCGGGCGCCGCCCTGCTCGCGATCGACGGCATGGGACACTGGATGCCGCGCGAAGTGTGGCCACGGATCGTCGACGCGATCGCCCGGCACGCCTCCGCGTCCGAACCTCGACGAGACCCGTGAACGGAGCAGTACCGATGTCCGAGACCCCCTGGATCGTATCGTATCCCGCGCCGGCGCGCTGGGACGCACCACTCGACCTGGGACCGGTCCAGGCGCTCCTGGACGACGCCGCCGAGCGCTTCGGCGACCGGCCCGCAGTCGAGTTCATGGGGAAACGCGCGACGTACAGCCAACTGCACGCCCTCGCGAACCGGGCCGCCAAAGGCTTCCAGCAGCTCGGCGTCGGCCCGGGAGTCCACGTCGGTCTGTACCTGCCCAACACGCCGCACTACCTAGTCGCCTTTTTCGGCGTGCTCAAGGCCGGCGGAACCGTCGTGAACTACTCGCCGCTCGACGCGGCGCAGGTCCTCGCGCACAAGGTCGTCGACAGCGAGACCTCGGTGCTGGTCACGCTCGACGTGCCGACGCTGCTGCCGCAGATGGAAGCGCTGCTCGGCACGGGCCGGTTCACGACGCTGGTCGTCGGCGGGCTCGCCGATCTGGCGGCCTTCCCTGCGTACGCCGATGTCGGCACCGGCGGTGCGGTGTTGTAGGAAGGGTGTGTGTTGTTTTAGGCGTTGTTTGCGAACGACGGCGCGTACAAGCCGCATCCGATCGGCGACCCGGCCGAGGCGATCGCGGTGTTGCAGTACACCGGCGGCACGACGGGTCTTCCCAAAGGCGCGATGCTCACGCACGCCAACCTCACCGCCGCGACCAGCCAGTTCATGGAGACGACGAAGGGCGATCCGCCGGTGCTCGTCCCCGGCGAGGAGCGGACGCTGCTGGTGCTGCCGCTCTTCCACATCTACTCGCTCACCGCGTGCATGCTGCTCTGCGTGCGACTCGGCGCGGAGATGATCTTGCACACGCGCTTCGACCTCGAAGCCGTGGTGAACGACCTCGCAGCGAAGCACGTCACGATCTTCTTGGGGGTGCCGACGATGTTCACGGCGCTGCTCGCGTATCCGGGGCTCGCCGAGCTCGATCTGACCTCGATGAAGTACGCCGGTTCGGGCGGCGCACCGCTCCCGCTCGAGGTGCAGCACCGCTTTCGGGCGGTGACCGGCTGCGAGCTCAACGAAGGCTGGGGGATGACGGAGACCTCGCCGTCGGGGACGTTCTACCCGATGTACGGGAAGCGGAAGGCCGGTTCGTGCGGGATCCCCGTCCCGCAAACGACGCTGAAGTTCGCGAGCGTCACCGATCCGGCCACGTACGTGCCGCTCGGCGAGCGCGGCGAGATCTGCATCAAGGGCCCGAACGTGATGAAGGGCTATTGGAAGAACCCGCAGGCGACCGCGGACGTGATGACGGCCGACGGCTTTCTGCGAACCGGCGACGTCGCGTACATGGACGCCGACGGGTACGTCTTCATCGTCGACCGCATCAAGGACATGCTGCTGTGCGGCGGCTACAACGTGTACCCGCGCAACATCGAAGAGGCGATCTACACGCATCCCGACGTCGGCGAGGTCTCGGTGATCGGCATCCCCGACGAGTACCGCGGACAGTCGCCCAAGGCATTCATCGCGCTGAGGAGCGGCGCCGCGCCGTTCACCATCGACGAGCTCAAGGATTTCCTGAAGGACAAACTCGGAAAGCACGAGATGGTGCAGGTCATCGAGTTCCGCGAGTCGCTGCCGAAGACCGCGGTCGGCAAGATCCTCAAGACGGCGCTCTACGAAGAAGAGGCGCAGCGGCGAGCCGCCGCGACCGCGGAGGTCTGAGATGGCGGACAAGGACAAAGACCCGCTCGCCCCATGGCGGGAACTGCTCTCGCAGTGGGAGCAGAACGTCAACGCGCTCGCCAACCGAACGATGGGTTCCGACGAGTACAGCAGCTCGATGAACGGCGCGATGGGCGCGACGCTCAAGATGCAGGAGACGATGCGCCAGTTCATGGCGACGTATCTCGCGACCGCGAACCTACCGAGCCGCACCGAAGTCCTCGGCATCGCCGAACGGATCGGCGGCGTCGAAGCGCGGCTCGACCGGATCGCCGTCCTGCTCGAACGCATCGCGGCGAAGGAGCCGGGCGACGCGTCCGCGCCGCCCGCAGTGTCACGTCCGCGCCCGCCGCGCACCAAG
Source organism: uncultured candidate division WPS-2 bacterium (assembly GCA_937910425.1). Lineage (GTDB taxonomy): Bacteria > Vulcanimicrobiota > Vulcanimicrobiia > Vulcanimicrobiales > Vulcanimicrobiaceae > Vulcanimicrobium. The sequence goes on along the minus strand of CALEOJ010000381.1, from coordinate 3,245 downwards.
AGCCCGCCGAGCACCGAGCCTTCGGCGTGAGCGCGACCGCCGACCGCATCGGAGGCGAGGTCGAGCGCGCGATCCAGCGCAGCATCAAGGGTCTCGAGTACTTTGCCTCGCCTGCGCCGGTGGTGGGGCACACGCCCAAGGACGTCGTCTTCGAGCGCGGGACGCTGCACCTGTACCATTACCGGCCGGTCGCCGAGGAGATCTACCGCATCCCGATCCTGATCGTTATGGCGACCAGCAACCGCGGCTACATCCTCGACCTGGCACCGGGGCAGAGCTTCGTCGAGTTCATGATCGGCCGCGGCTACGACGTGTACCTCATCGACTGGAGCCCGCCGACCTCGGCCGACAGCGCGTTGCGGTTCGAGGACTACACGCTGCGCTTCATCCCCGAGTGCGTGCAGCGCGTGCGCGAGGACAGCGGCGAGAACGACGTCACCGTCATCGGCTACTGCATGGGCGGCGTCCTCTCGGTGATGTGGGCCGCGCTGCATCCGGAGGACCAGCCCGCGAACCTCGTGTGCTTCACGACGCCGATCGACTTCAGCCGCATGGAGCTGTTTGCGAAGTGGTCGGACCGGCGCTACTTCGACGTCGACCGCCTCGTCGATTCGACCGGCAACGTTCCCTCGGAGCTGATTTTCACCGGGTTCGAGATGCTGCGCCCGGCGACGCGTATCGCTGGCCAGATTCAGCTCTGGGAGAACATGTGGGACGAGTCGTTCGTCCGCTCGTTCCGCGCGTTCGAGCGCTGGTCGACCGACACGCTACCGCTCGCCGGCGAGTACTTCCGCGAGACGATCAAAGAGCTGATCTGGGAGAACCGCTTGCACAAGAACGAGCTCGTGATCGGCGGCCGCCACGCCGATCTGCGGTCGATCACCGCGCCGCTGCTGCACGCGATGGCGGAGCACGACCACATCGTCCCGTACGCGGCCGCGAAGCCGCTGATCGACCACGTCGGGTCGGCTGACAAAGAAGAGATCGTCTTGAAAGGCGGGCACGTCAGCCTGGTCGCCGGACCGAACGCGGTGAAGCGGCTGTGGCCACGGCTCGACGCGTGGCTCGGAGTGCGTTCGGTATGACCGGTACCGGCGTACGCGAGTATCCGCGCACCGTCGAGGCGGACGGCGGCGCGTTCGAGCTGCGCTTCATGCGCGCCGGCGACGAGCAGGCGGTGCTCGCGTTCGCGCGCGCGCTGCCGCCGCACGACCTGCTCTTTCTCCCGCGCGACATCACGCAGCCCAAAGTGCTCGGCGCGTGGGTCCACGAGCTCGAGCGCGGTACGTTGACGAGCCTGCTGGCGTTCCGCGGCGCGGAGGTTGTGGGCTGCGCGACGATCGTGCGCGATCCGCTCTCCTGGTCGCCGCACGTCGGCGAGCTGCGCATCGTGGTCGCACGCTCGATGCGCGGCAAGGGCCTGGGACGTATCTTGAGCGAGGACGTCGGCGCGCTGGCGGTCGAGACGGGGATCGAGAAGCTCGTCGCGCACATGACGCCGGATCAAACCGGCGCCGTCACGGTGTTCGAAACGATGGGATATCGCGCCGAGGCGCTGCTGCGCGACCACGTCAAGGACGGCGCGGGCGTCAAGCACGACCTGGTGATCTTGAGCCTCGACGTCGCGCGGTTTCGTGCGCGCGCCGCCGCGTACGGACTCGGCACACCCGAGGAGACGTCATGAATCCGGCCGATCTCACACCGCGGTTTTCGCTCGACGGGCGCATCGCGCTCGTGACCGGCGCGTCGAGCGGCCTCGGGCAGCACTTCGCGCGCGTTCTGCACGCTGCCGGTGCGACGGTCGTGCTGGCGGCGCGCCGCGTCGAGCGGATCGAAGCGGAGGCCGCCCGACTCGGCGAGCGTGCGTTCGCGCTGGCGATGGACGTTGCCGACGAAGCGTCGATCGTCGCCGGCTTCGAGCACCTCGCGGCGACGGATTCGCTCTGCGACGTCGTCGTCAACAACGCCGGCATCAGCGGGTCCAGCATGCTCCTGCAGATGGAGACCGCGGAGTGGGACAGCGTGATCGAGGTGAACCTGCGCGGACCGTTCTTGGTCGCACGCGAGGCCGCGCGACGGCTCGTCACGGCGAAGCGGCCCGGCAGCATCATCAACATCGCCTCGATCCTCGGCCTGCGCGTCTCGCCGGCGCTCGCGCCGTACATGGCGAGCAAAGCGGGGCTGATCCACCTGACGCGCAGCATGGCGTTCGAGTTCGCGCGCTACGGCATCCGCGTCAACGCGATCTGTCCGGGCTATTTCGAGACCGAGATCAACAGCGATTTCCTGCAGACGGACTACGCGCAGGCCTCGCTCAAGCGCGTGCCGCAGCGGCGCATCGGCGATCTGCGCGACCTCACCGGACCGCTGTTGCTCCTGGCCTCGGACGCAGGCGCGTTCATGACCGGCGAGGCGCTGGTCGTCGACGGCGGCCAGTCGATCAACGCCATGTGAAAAAGGAGTGCGCGCCTGCCCGCTTGGTGAAACGTCCAGGTGCGAACTACCGTTTGCAGGGGAAGGGACCGGGAATAAACCGCCTGGGAGGACGATCTTTTCACATGACGACAGCCAGCTGGGATTTCGCCGGAGACGCCGGCGACCAACGGAGGCTCCGTCCTCCCTCGAAATTGCTGTGGCTGGCGGAGTACCGCGCGCTGTGGGAGCTCGGATTCTCGCTCACCGCCGCACCGCTGCTGCTCACGGCTCCGCGCGGAGACGGACATCCGGTGCTCGTCCTGCCGGGTTTTCTGGTCAGCGACATTTCGACGACGCTGCTGCGCCGCTACTTGAGCGTGCTCGGCTACGACGCGCACGGCTGGGAGCTCGGGCGGAACTTCGGCGGCGTCGCACGGATGCGCCGCCAGCTGCGCGAACGGCTCGGCGAGATCCATCTGCGCAGCGGGAAGCAGGTCAGCATCGTCGGTTGGAGCCTCGGCGGCGTCTATGCGCGCGATCTGGCGCTGGCGATGCCCGACGCGGTGCGCTCAGTGATCACGCTGGGCAGCCCGTTCTCGCGCGACCCGAACGCCAGCAACATCAGCACCATCTACGAGGCGGTCAGCGGCGAAGGCCCGTGGGACAACGGCGAGCAGATCACGCATGAGTTCGACGCGATTCGCGAGGATCTGCCGATGCCGGCGACGTCGATCTGGTCGAAGGTCGACGGGATCGTGAGCTGGCGCTCGTCGGTGCTCAAGGCGAGATCGGAAGAGCACACGTCTGAACTCCAGTCACGCCAATATCTC
>CALEOJ010000380.1 GCA_937910425.1 uncultured candidate division WPS-2 bacterium | reverse complement strand
GCGTCCGACCGTTTCACCCGCGGCGACGGCGGTTGCGCGCGCGACGCCGCTGACGCCCGCGAGCTCGTTCGGGTCGATCGCGCAGAACACGGTGCGCCGGTATCTCGCCAACTTGATCGCCGGTAACGAGAACGCCGCGCTCGCGGACCTCGGCAAGACCCCGGGCGAAGGCGGGCTCACGGAGGAAGCGTTCATCGACCGCGGCACGCGCATCACTTCGATCCGCACGACGTCCGGCGACGCCAACAGTGCCGTCGTCGAGGTCGAGCTCATGTCCGGACGCGGCTCGTACTTCGCGACCTATCACGTGACGAACGGTCCCAACGGGCCGGTGATCGACCAGCACGACTACATCAAGGTCTAACGTTCGAGGAGCTCGCGTGGAAACGACGTCGTCGCCCCATATCGAAGGTTTGCTCTCGACCGGTGAGGTGATCCAGCCGCCGGCGGGCGTATCGTCGTGGTTCCCGATCGCCGATCAGGACGCGTTCGTCGCCGGCGCGCTGCGCGATCCGATCGCGTTCTGGCGCGACCACGCCCGGAACATCGTGTGGGAGACCGAGCCGCAGACCGTGTTCACCGGCACGATCGACGATCAGCACTGGTTCCCCGACGGCCAGCTGAACGCGACCGTCTCGTGCCTCGACCGTCACGCGGCGCACCATCCGGACGCGGTCGCGTACCGCTACGTCTGCGAGAACGGCGACGACCGCACGTTCACCTACGCGCAGCTGCTGGCGCGCGTGAACCAGCTCGCCAACGCGCTGCGGCTCGACGGGGTCGCGGTCGGCGACCGGGTGATCATCTACATGGCGCTGACGATCGAGGGGATCGTCGCGATGCTGGCCTGCGCCCGGATCGGTGCGATCCACTCGGTGGTGTACGCCGGCCTCGGCGCGACCTCGCTGCGCGATCGCATCGTCGATGCAGGCGCGACGGTCGTGATCGTCGGCGACGTGACGTACCGCCGGGGAAAAGCGGTCCCGTTGAAGCCGATTGTCGACGACGCGGTCAACGGGCTCGAGCTGGTGCGCCGGATCATCGTGCACCGCCGCGAGGCGAGCGCCGAGCCGGTCGATCCGCGCGAGGTCAACTTTGAGGCGTACTGCGACCAGCAGAGCACCGAGTCCGAACCGGAGATCGTCAACTCCGAGCATCCGCTGTTCATCCTCTACACGAGCGGGACGACCGGCAAGCCGAAAGGCGTCGTGATGACGCACGGCGGCTACTTGGTCGGCGCTGCGTCGATGCTCGCGCTCACGACCGGGATCACGCCGGACGACGTCTATTGGTGCACCAGCGACATCGGCTGGATCGTCGGCCACAGCATCATGGTCTACGGCGCGCTGGCCAACCGCTATCACTGCGTGCTGCGTGAAGGCTCGGCCGACTACCCGGGACCGGACGCGGTGTACGCCGAGCTCGCGCGTCTGAAGGTGACGCAGTTCTATACCGCGCCGACGCTCGCGCGCATGCTGCTGCGGCTCGGCCCCGAACTCGCCGCGACGCACGATCTCAGCTCGCTGAAAGCGATGTTCTGCGCGGGCGAGCCGCTGAACCCGGAGGCGTGGCGCTTCCTCTACGAGGCCGTCGGCCGCGGCAAGGTCGCGGTGTGCAATCAATGGTGGCAGACGGAATTGGCCGCGCCGTGCCTCGGCTTCTTCCCGACCTCGCCGATCCATCCGGATCGCAGTGGCAAGTCGCTCGGACCGATCGCCTATTCGATCCGCGACGGCAGCGGCGCACCCGTTCCGCCGAACGCGGGCGGGTTGCTGGTCGTCGAGACGCCGATGCCGTATATGTTCGCGACGGTGTGGAACGACCCGGAGCGGTACGCGCAGTATTTCAAATGGGGCGTCTACGTCGCCGGCGACGTCGCGACGATCGACGAGCACGGATACATCACGGTGCGCGGCCGAGCCGACGACGTCCTGAACGTCGCCGCCCACCGCATCGCGACCGCCGACGTGGAGAGCGCGCTCGTCTCGCACCCGTCGGTCGGCGAGGCCGGCGTGTGCGGCGTCCCCGACGAGATCAAGGGCGAGGCGATCGTCGCCTACGTCGTCCTGCGCGCCGGGCACACGCAGTCCGATGAGCTCGCGAGATCCCTGATCGACCACGTTCGAAAGGAGCTCGGGCCGATCGCGACCCCGTCGGCGATCCGCTTCACCGCCAAGCTGCCCAAGACACGCTCGGGGAAGATCATGCGACGGTTGCTGAAAGCCCAGGAGACGGGCCAAGACCTTGGCGATGTGACGACGCTCGAGGAGTAGGGCGATGATGCTGATCGCCGCGGGGATCGCGATCGTACTAGCGTCGCAGAATCCGTCGTATGCGGCGACACCGCAGAAGGCTGCGCTCGGCGCCCTCTATCCAGTCCGGCCAACGGTCGTCGTGCGCACGAACGTGGCCGGCCGCTACGCGACCGTTCTGATCCGCGGCGCGATGCTCGAAGGCGCCCCGATCGACGCGGCGATTCTAGTCGAACGGTTCTCTTTCGGCTGGCAGCCGATCGAGGTGGTGAACTTCGTCTGCCGGCTGCGAACACACGGTCTCTCGCTGCGCGACCAGCAGCGCTTGATGCTCGGCATGCCTTCGCCGCTACCTCCGCCGCCCGGTCGTGTTTGCAGTGACGATCCCACCGATGCCGGGCCGGTGCCGCAGGTCGAGGCGGTGCGCCGCCTCATGCAAGGGCCGCTGACCCCCGCGGTGACCGTCGCCGGCGGTTACGCGCTCGGGCACTGGTACGGCGCGGGCGGAGGGCAATCGCTCTTTCAGCTAGGCGCGGGCACGTGGCGCCGGCTCACCGGGGGCGGCGGCGCGCTCGGGGTCGCCGCGATGCGCCGGTATCACGTGCCGCAATCCGTGTGGTGCACGTTCCGGATCTACGGCGCGCCCTGCAAAGTGTGAGCCCGGTCTAGACGTGCAGGTATGTCCGGCGCTCGCGCACGCGCCGGCGCACCTTCCGCGGTGCGAGTCCATACGATCGGGGCGGCAGCCTCGGTCGGTTTCGTCGAAGCGAGAGCGCGCCCCGAAGGCGATGAAACATGGAGGCGTCGTCGTCCATCGCATGGGTCACCTGACGCGCAACGTCGTCCCAACCCTGCGGGACATCAGCCAGAACGGGTTCCCGATCGAGAACACGGAGCGGCAACGGTAAGGTGCGGCAGCGGTATGAAATTCGCCACCGGACTTGCCGGCGAAGTGGCCATGGCAAGGGCGAAGACGAAGACGATCAGTCGCCGCCCGGCCTGGTAGGGATTCGAAACGTTCGGCCGCTCATGGACCGCGTGGGAAACCCCAGTTTCGGCGGTCGCCAAGTTACACGTGAAGGTACCGCCGTCGGAGGTCCTCGTCCGTGCGGACTTGCGCGGGCGTGCCTTCGAACTTGATCTCGCCCTGGTCGATGATGTAGCAACGGTCGGCGACGGCCAGGGCGCTATACAGGTTCTGCTCGACCAGCAGCGTCGTGATGCCGGCGGACTTGATCTCGCGGATCACGTTCTCCACCTCGCGCACGATCAGGGGCGCGAGCCCTTCGGTGGGCTCGTCGAGGAGCAGCACCTTGACGTCTTGGACCAAGGCGCGCGCGATGGCGAGCATCTGCTTCTCTCCGCCGCTGATCTCATCGCCCTTGTGGGTGAGGCGCTCGCGCAGGCGGGGGAACTTCTCGTAGACGTGGTCGAGCGTCCAGCCCGGCTTCTGGGCCGTCACCTGGGCCAGCTTCAGGTTCTCCGCCACCGTCAGGTTGGTGAAGATTCGGCGCTCTTCGGGGACCAGCGAGATCCCCTTTCGCGCGATCGCCATCATCTCGCAACCGACCAGCTCCTCACCATCGAGCGTCACGCTGCCGGTGCGTGGCTTGAGCCAGCCGACGATGCTCTTGAGCGTCGTCGTCTTGCCGACGCCGTTGCGGCCGAGCAGCGCGACGGTCTCGCCGGCGCCGATGTGCAGCGAGACGTCGCGCAGCACGTGGCTGTCGCCGTAGTAAGTGTTGATCCCATCGACGCGCAGTCGCGTCTGCGCCGCGGTGGGCGTCACGGCCGGTGCGGTCATCCGTGTGTGAGCTCCGCCTCGGAGTGCCCGCCCAGATACGCTTCGATGACGCGCGGGTTGTCCCGAATCTCCGCCGGAGTGCCGGTTGCGAGGACCGTCCCTTGGTGCAGGACGGTGATCGAATCGGAGATGCCCATGACCATCTCCATGTCGTGCTCAATGACCAGCACCGTCATCTCGGCCGACAGCTTGCGAATGAGCGCCTCGGTCTTGCGCGCCTCGTCCTTCGACATCCCGGCGACGGGCTCGTCCAGGAGCAGGATCTGCGGCTGCGTCGCGAGCGCGATCGCGATGTCGAGCCGCTTCTTGTCGCCGTGCGAGAGGTCGCCGGCACGGACGTCGGCGACGCCGATCAGCTCGAGGCGGCTCATCGCCCGCTCGGCGAGGTTGTCGACGTCGTCGAGCCGCATCGAGCGGCGGAAGACCTGCAGCGCGAAGGAGCCCTGCACGCGTGCCAGCGCCGCGAGCCGGCAGTTTTGCCGCACCGTCTGGTCGGGATAGAGGCTTGCGGTCTGGAACGCCTTTGCGATGCCGAGATGGACGCGCGCGGTGCCGCTGGTCCGGCTCACATCGCGGCCCTTGTAGTTGATCGTCCCCGAACTCGGCGCGATCGTGCCGGAGAGCAGGTTGAAGAACGTCGTCTTGCCGGCGCCGTTGGGCCCGATCACGGCGCGCAGCTCGCCGGGGTCCACGCGAAAATCGATGTCGTGGTTGGCTGCGAAGTGGCCGAACAGCTTGCCGAGCTTGAACGTCTCGATGATGCTCATCGGTCCGCCCTTGTGGCCCTCGCCGCCGGGCTTGAGCAGCGGGTCCGGCTCCTCGGTTGAGAGCCGCAGCGAGCGGACGAACAGCCCGCGAGGATTCTTATCGCGCTGCTGCTTGAGGACCGTCGAAAGTCCGCGCGGCAAGAAGACGATGACGCCCACGAAGATCAACCCTTCGATCAGCCGCCAGGCCGGCGTCCGCGCCGAGAGCACGTTCTCCAGGAACATGATCACCGCGGTGCCGGCGACGGGACCGAACAGCGTCTGTACTCCGCCGATGATGGTATAGATCACGAACGAGCCGCTGCGGTCGATGCCGAGCGAGTCGACCGAAACGCTACCGTCGAACATCGCACGTAAGGCTCCCGAGAACCCTGTCAGCGCGCCCGAGATCGCGAACGCCGCGAGACGGTACGCGGGTGCGTTGAAGCCGATCAGCGTGCTGCGCTGCTCGTTCTCACGGATCGCGCCGAGCACTTCACCGAACTGCGAGCGCGTGAGCATGCGGGAGAGCATCAGAACGAGCAGCAGGCAGACCCCCGCGAAGATGTACCACAGCCGCAGCTCGCCGACGTCTCCGAATGGACCGAGGTTCAGCGACGGAAGGTGGGTCGTGAGATCGACGTTCCAGGGGCCGATCGGGAGCAGCGCGTTCGGCAGCGCCTGCAGCCCGTCGTCGCCGTTCGTCCAGTCCTTCGCCTGCTCGACGATGAAGTAGACCATCTGCGCGAACGCCAGCGTGAGCAGGGCGAAGTAGATTCCGTAGAGCCGTACGGTGACGGCGCCCACCAGTATCGCCAGGATCGCGGTCCCGGCCGTCGCGCCGATGACGCACAGCCACAGGTTCGGGTGCTGCGGTGCGACGCGCACCAGCAGGATCGCGGCGAGGTATCCGCCGCCGCCGTAGAACATCGCGTGGCCGTACGAGAGCGACCCCGCGTAGCCGAGCAGCAGGTTGAAGCCGATCGACGCGATGCTGACGATCGCGATCTGCGTCGCGAGGGTCGAGTATCCGCCGATGGGATGGAGCAGAAATGGAAAGGCGGCGATTCCGAGCGCGCACAGCACGGCGAACCGTGCGTCCGCCGCCAGCAGCCCGGACCGCGCGGGAGCGACCGAAGCGGGCTCGCTTGGGGTCGTCACTGACGGATGACCTCGCTCTCGCCGAGCAGGCCCTGCGGCCGGAGCAGCAGCACCAGCGCCATGCACAGGTAGATGACGACGTTCGACGCCGGCGCGTAGGCGAGGTTGGTGAGGCTCTGGAGCTCCCCGATCAGCAGCCCGCCGAGCACCGCGCCCCAGAAGCTCCCGAGCCCGCCGACGACCACGACGACGAACGAGGGGACCAGGAACGCGAAGCCGGTCGCCGGATCGATGCTGTAGATCGGCGTCGCGGCCGCGCCGACGAGCCCCGCGATCGCGGCGCCCAGCGCGAAGACGATCGTCGAGGCCTGGTGGATGTTTCCGCCCAGTAGCTGCACCATGATCCGGTCCCGGATCCCGGCGCGCACGATCAAGCCGTAGTTCGTCCGCTCGATGAACAGCCAGACCAGCGCGAGCATCACGATGACGCCCCCGGCGAACAGCAGACGGTAGGCCGGATACGTGATCGGGCCGAGGGTGACCGAGCCTTGCAGCGACGCCGGCATGGCGTACTGCTGCGTCGTTGCGCCGAAGATCAGCCGCAGCGTCTCCTCGACGACCAGCGCGATGCCGAAGGTGACCAGCAGCTGCGCCGTCGGTTCCTTGTCATAGAACAAGCGCAGGACGAGGCGGTCGAGCAGGACCGCGAAGAGTGCGACGGCGATCGGCGCCGCCACGAACGCCCAGCCGACCCCGATGTGCTGGGCGATCACCAGACCGACGTACGCGCCGATCGCGTAGAACGCACCGTGCGCGAAATTGACCAGGCGCAGCGTTCCGAAAATGATCGTCAGCCCCACGGCGATCGCGACGTAGATGAGGCCGAGGACGAGACCGCCGATCATTGCTTGGAAGAGCGCTTCCACGTTGACTCCTCGAACGCGGGATAAGGAAACGGGCCGGCGCGCCAGAGGGCGCCGGCCCGGGTCGGATTCGACGGGACTTCGGGCTACGCCGTCTCCATCTTGCAGGCGAGGCCCGCGATCGGCGCGACCACCGCCGGTCCCTCGTGCACTTCGAGCACCTTTGCGTACTCGAAACCGCCCGGACCGCGCTGGCTCTCCGGAATGCCTTCGACGACCAGGCACGAGTTCACGCCCTGGTGATCCTCTTTGCGGTACCACTCCTGTTCCTTGGTGAACTGGAACTTGGTGCCTTCGAGAACGCCGATCACCTTCGCGGCATCGGTCGAGCCGGCTTTCTCGACCGCCATCTTGTAGATGTAGATGTCGGCGTAGGCCGTCTCGGCGCCATTCGAGGGCGGGAAGCCGTACTTTGCTTGGAACGCGTCGACGAACTTCTTGGCGCCGGGATACTTGGCCGCGTGGTACTTCCAGTAGAACGGCGCCGTCGAGACGACGTTGTCGAAGTTGTCCTTCGTCCCTTTGGCCATGTACTCGTCGACCAGCGGAACGAGGATCTTCGTCGACTTGGTCAAGCCGAACTGGGCCGCCTGGTTGAGGCACGTCACCATGTCGGCGCCGAACTCGGTCAGCACGAGCACATCCGGTTTCGCCGCCTGCGCCTGCTGGAGCATCGGCGAGAAGTCCTTCGTGCCGGGGAACGGCGTCAGCACGTTCTTGATCGTCTTCGCGCCCTTCGGCTCGACGACCGCAGTGATATTGTCGTAGACCGAATGACCCCACGCGTAGTCGGCGGTGATGTGGAACCACCTGCCGGTGCCGTACTTCGTCACCAGCGTCTTCGCCAGCGACTGCGCGCTCATGTAGGCGTCGTTGTAGCGGCGGAAGGTGTGCTTGTGGCAATTCTGGTTCGTGGTCTCGTCGCCGTGCGTGAGGGTCGCCATGAAGATGACGCCCTTCTGCTGGCAGAGGCCAGAGACCGCGACGGCGGTTCCCGTCGAAGAGCCGCCGGTGATCATGATCGCGCCGTCGCGCTCGATCATGCGCTGGGCGTTCTGCGTCGCCACCCCGGCCGTCGTTTGATCGTCCCCTTCGGAGGTCTTGATCTTCATGCCCATGATGCCGCCCTTGGCGTTGATCTCGTCGATCGCGAGATGATAGGCGCGCAGCTGGTCGGTGCCCTGTTCGGCGTACGGACCGGATTGCGGCACGTTAAGCCCGATGGTCAGTTCCTTCGTGGGCGCCGCGATGACGTACGGCCCTCCACCGAAGGTGAGTGCGGCCGCGCCGGCAGTGCCGGCGACGAAACGGCCACGCGAAAGCGATTGCTTCACGAGCGGAACTCCCTAGGAAGCGACGTTATTGATTGGTGGACGAGCGACTTAGGATGTTCTCAGGAAACTTCCCTCCGTCGGCCGCGCGATTCGACGCAATCCTCTTGACAGCGGCAGGCCGCCGGGGTATCGTCTCGGCACCGTGTTCGACCATCTCGAACGGTTTTTCAAATACTGAAATGGCGGAACTGCTCGGAACGGTCCGCCGCGCGCTGCGCGTGCTCGATTATCTCGCTGATGCGGAAGAGCCCGTGCCGATCAAGCGGCTCGCGGCGGAGCTCGGTCTCAACATCTCGAGCGCGTACCACGTGGTGAACACGCTCGTCGTCGACGGCTTCGTCGCGCGCGACGAGCGGTCGGGCGCGTACGGTGTCGGCGCGAAGGCGGCGCGGCTCGGCGACGCCTACGGGCGGGCGTGGCCGGT
>CALEOJ010000379.1 GCA_937910425.1 uncultured candidate division WPS-2 bacterium | reverse complement strand
CTGCCCGCCGCGCCGGGCGTGCTCGGCGGGATTCGGTGCGGATCGGACGAGCGACGGACAGCGATGTGCCGAGCGCTGCGTCACGGCTGTGCCGGCCGGCGGCGGAGCGCCGACGGAGCGGCCGGCGAGGTGGAGCGCACTGTACCACGCCTGCGAAAGCGCGCGGCGGTCGGTCTGGGCGAGCTGCGTCGCGAGGACCGCGACGCCGGTGGTCTGCTGCATCTTTGGTCGGTTCCTCCGAGCCGACCATACGGCACGCACCGCACCGCGCACGTGACGCGGTTGTTGCCGCGCGTCGCGCGCAGCTACCTGCGCGCGGTCCGCAGGCGGCCGTTGTCGAACTGCTCGCCGCGCGCCACGTACAGCGCCGCGTTCGCGAGATCGAACGTCGCGACGAAGTTGCGCAGCACTCCGAGGCCCACGTTGCCCGCGTCGACGCGGTCGGCGAAGGCACCCTCCTTGGCGAGCACCACGTCGACGCTGCGGCGGTAGAGCTCGTACTCGCCGAGCTGCAGCGTGTCGAGCGAGGTGCGGTACGTCGCGTTCGCACCGCCGATGCCGTAGTTCCACGATGCCGCCGCCGAGAATGGGACGACCCCGGGATGGGCCTCGAGGAACGGTCGGTAGATCAGCATCTCGCCGCTGTTGCCGGTGTCGACGATGAACGGCGCGTCGAGGCGGTTGTTGATGCGCAGCGTCGCCTCGGCGAGCTCGCGGTCGACGTCGAGATCGAGGTGCGTTCCCTGCGGCGCGAACGAACCGGGCGGCCCGAAGCGAAGCAGGTGGTGCGCGAAGTCCATCTCGACGACCGCCGAGGCGAAGAACGGGTAGCCGAGGATCCCGTCGATGCGAAGGCCGCCGCCGAGGCTGCGCGCGATGTCGAGCGACGAGACGACGACCTCGTTCATCGCCGCGCCGTCGATCTCGAGGCGCGGCAACACCGCGGCACTCAGCCCGCCGCTGCGCGACGCGCCGCGGACCTCCATCGCGCCCTGACCGGTGACACCCGCGGCTTTGAGCACCGCGCCGTCGACCAGGATCGACTGCGCGCCGGTGTCGAGCAGAAAGAACCAATCCTTGTTCGCGATGCGGACCGTCACGCCGACGTGACCGTCGCGCTCGATCAACGGAACGACGTGAACGCCCTCGCCGCTGAGCGTGCGCGCAGCGAGCGGCGCGAAGTTCGCGGGGTCGACCGGCTCGTCGAGCTGCACCGACGCGATCTGCTGCACGGTGTCGAAGCGGTGGTCGCCGTCGCTCAGCAGGTTGCGAAACGCGATCTTGCGGCCGTTGACGTCGTGCCAGTCGGAGTAGTCGACGAACGAGGGACCGTCGCCGTCGAGATATTCGAGCCGGAGCGGCAGCCCGGTCGCGGGGTCGATCCATAGCGTCTCCGGCTCGCCGCCCTTGGCGTTCACCTCGAGCCGCCACGCGTTCGTGCCGCCGGCCTCGCCCCAGCCTGCGAACCGCGTGAGCTCGGGATGCCGGACGAACTCGCCCGAGTCGATCAGCTCTTCGGTGCGCGCGCGCCGGCGCAGATATCCGCGCAGCTCGCGCACGTTGCCGTTCGCGTTGCGGACGTAGAAGCGGTCGCCGACCTTGAGCGAGGTCTCGCTGCGCGGACCGAGCGCGTCGTCTTCGCGTTCGTTCGTTCCGTCGCGCACGATGCGGAACGTCCCGGTGAGTCCCTCGCCGGCGAGCGTCCCCTCGGCGTGCAGCGTCTTGACCTCGTCGGCGTGCGTCGCCCGGTCGTACGCGGCGACGATCGTCGCGACCGGCACGTCAGGTCCGGCCGCGCGCGTCGCGGCGGCGGGCGAGAGAAGCAGCGCGAACAGTGCTGCGCTAGCGAGCGCCGCCGTACTTGTCGAACGAAGCCAGGACGTTTTGAACGTAGTTGCGGGTCTCCGCATATGGGGGTACCCCGCCGTACTTCTCCACCGCACCCGGACCCGCATTGTAGGCGGCGATCGCCAGCCGCTTGTCGCCGCCGAACCGGTCGAGCAAGCCGCGCAGATAGCGCGCGCCGCCGGCGACGTTCTGCGCCGGATCGTACGCGTCGCGCACTCCGAGCGACGTCGCGGTCTCGGGCATCAACTGCATGAGCCCCTGTGCGCCGACCTTCGAGGTCGCATTGGCATTGAATCCCGATTCGTTCGCGATCACGGCTTTGATGAGCGCGGGATCGACCTGCCAGGTCGCGGCGTTCTGCTCGACCAGGGCGTCGATCTGCGCCGGCGGCACCGGCGCCGAAACCATCGCGGGGACGCCGCTCCCGGGCGCATCCGCGCCGCCGGCCTGCAGCCCGAGGGCTGGATTCC